>CAIZFH010000200.1 GCA_903932155.1 uncultured Granulicella sp.
GTATTGCCGTTAAGCCCTAACCGTGCCGTGATGGCATTGGGGTCTGAGGTGGTCACACGGTCGCTGTAGCTATAAGCGAAGCTCATATCCAGTTCCTCGTTTGCCTTCAGCTTGTACGCCGCGCTCAGCTTGTCATCATGACTGCCGGTAGCAACTACGCAACTGACGCCTGCGGGATAGGAGTTAATACCCGCTGCTGCTGATAAATAAGGCGCAACACTATAACTACCAACGCCGCCTATCGCATATTGATTACACCAGCGTTTGATTTCTTCGCGGTTGTAAGCCAGCCTTAGATGCTGATCCTTATCCATGCGGTAATCCCCGGCCAGTTCCATCTGTGTTTTCTTGTTGCTGAAAGGGGCATTGGCAAAATTGGCAATATGGGCAACACTGGCATCCAATGCGTTGAAACGATATATATTCGATGCAGTCTTGTCGTCGCGCTCGTCGTACTTGATACTGCCGGAGAGTTTCAGATCCTTGGTGGTTTGGTCGGTTAGTTTCAGGTCGGCATGATAGGTGTTAACAAGGCCGTTGAGTGAAGCTTGTGGTGCAGCGGTAATCATCGAGTACTGATCGACGACAAAAGCATCGTTCTGGGTATTGCGCCCGTATGATAATCCGCCGGTCATTTTGGTCTTTGACGAGAAATCATAACCTCCGCTCACATTGAGCTGATGGAATTCATTGCTGGGGAACGTACTCATCGTTTGCATACCACTTATACCCGTAGTCACAGGGCCTGCAAAAGTCTGGAAATTCACCCTGTCGTAGCCTTCCTTAAAGAAGGAACCGAAATAGGAAGTGGATACATGTGCATTTTCCCCTTTCCAGTTTAACGCGAGGTTAAGCGTGTCCGTCTTGTAATTGGTCGGGTTCGCTAGCAGCGCCATGGTTTCATTCGTGATGGTTGGCGAAGCGGCAAGATTCGCCATTGAGGCGAAGCTTGCTAGTTTGGCACCCGACTGATCCAGTCGGTTATAGTCGAACTTGACATCCCATTGTTCATTGATTACATATCCGGCATTGACGGAGGTGTTCTTTCTGTTGGTGCCGATATCCATCGGGTGAGCATTCGCATTGAACGCGGCAAGCCATACTGCCCTGTCTGTCCCTGTTGGGCTGGTTCCAGGGACCCCCGCAGTGGTGTTGCTTAGCCCCGCAGTGGCATTATTTGCAGGTGCTGCAACGGTCATGCTGGCTGGCAACGTAAATGTGTTACCGCCTGCACCGCCGATATAAGGCGTTTTATAGCTATCCCAGAGATTGTGCTGTAATTCATCGTAGCCGACGCTGATGTTCCACTTACCCTGGTCACCTACAGTCGCACCTGCTGCACGTGAAGTCAGTCCCAGATCGCTGCCGTTGATCGACCAGCGCCGGATACCGTTGGATTCACCATATGAATCGCCACCCTTGAGGCTCAAACTGAGGTCAACATCGACACCGGCTTTGTTCAGTCCACTGTATTCACCGAATTTGGCTGATGCCTTCGAGACGTTAGTCGCGCCAACTTCCAGCGTATTGGTCGGATTTTTCAGGGCGGCGACTTCTTCGTCATCCGCATGAGCTGGCGTAATACACATTGCCAGTAATGCACTTTGAACTGCAAGCGCCATCAGGCTGACTTGCAACTTCCCATTATTGTTTTTCATAGCAGTCTCCAATTTCCATGAATTAGCGTTGCAAGTAGCCGCCGGCAGGGCTGTTCGAGCCGTGAATCTGTCTGTGACAGTTCATGCAACCGTTGCCCACATTATTTGCGTTAGGAGCCAGAAATCCGGTGCCTGCCGCGTTTACAGTACCCAGTCCAGCTTGATAACCCGCAGCGTTAGGACCTACTGGCGTTCCGCTGGCGTGCGATCCGTCATGGCATTCCTGACACATGAAGGGTGGACGAGACTTCAGCAGTGGGGTTATGTTGGAACCGTGAGGCGTGTGGCAATTGGTGCAGTCTTCAACGACAGGCTGATGTTCCCACAGGAAAGGACCGCGACGTTCTGCATGGCAGATGAAGCAGGTTTCATTGACCGTATTTTTCTTCA
>CAIZFH010000201.1 GCA_903932155.1 uncultured Granulicella sp.
GGCGATAACACGGGTTCAAATCCCGTCGGGGACGCCAAATAGATTCAATGATTTAGCGGATTTCCCCCGTTTTCGCCGCGGAGCAGTTTGGGGAGCACTTAAGCCATCTTTTGGGCCTCCAGAGGAGGCTTTACTGGCCGTACCATCTCCACCACTTTCTGTTGTGCTGCACGTTTGGCCGGCGTCATGGCCTGAGCGTAAACGTCCATCGTGATGCGAGCGGACGCGTGCCGCAGCAACTCCTGAACCACCTTCACATCCTCGCCGTTGGCCTTGAGCAAGGACGAAAACGTGCGTCGGAAGGTGTGCCACGAGACGCGTTTGTTGATGCCGAGTTCCCGGACCACGGGGTGAATGTGGTAACGCATGATGGTCTGCAACCACAGAGGCTGCTTGCCCCGCTTGTTCCCGGCCCGGCTGCTGTTCGAGGCGAAGACCCAATCGCCGGGCTCCCGGTACGGCGTTTCTCTGTACCAGTCCCGCAGGTCCTGCGCCGTGAACTCATCGAGCGGGACCGGCTTTTTCGATGCCTCCGTCTTGCAACGGCCGATGATCTGATGAACCACCGACTTGTTGACATCGATCAGCAGATTCTCAAAATCGATGTCCTTCCATTGCAGCCCGGCTAATTCGCCCTGCCGCAGGCCGGTAGTCATGGCCAGAAAGAGCAAGAGACGCTCGCGCACCTGAAGATGGCCCAAGATCTTTAGGAACTCCCCCACTTCGAGAAGGTCAGGGATGCTTTGCCGCTTTGATCCCTGTCGAACCCCCGCGCCCTTGTTCGGCCCGGAGATGGGATTTCGGTCCGTGAACCCCCATCGAATGGCATGGTTGAAGAGCACGCTCATCAGCCCACGAATGCGAGACTTGCTGGCGGGAGACAGAGTCTGCGTTTCGGGCTTTCGCCGCGCAGCCCCAGCCGTCTTCTTTTGCCGCCAGGTTGTATCGAATCGCAAATCCCCCAGCCACTCTTCGACGACCGGCGCTTTGATGGAGTCCAGTTCCTCTCTGCCCCATCGCGGTGCGATCCACCGGTTGAGATAACTCTCATATCGGTGACTGGTCGACCAGGCGCGTCGACTTTCGCCCGTGCCTGCCAGTTCCTTAAGCCGGAAGTGTTCGATCACATCCCTCATAGTGATTCCAGAGAACGCATGTACTTGATTGGAGTTGATGGCCAGGCGCCAACTTCGCACTGCCCGCTCTGCGGCAGCTTCCGTTTTGTACTGGTCAAGGGTGCCAACTTGTCGTTTCTTGCGAACGCGCTTTCCCGTAGGCAGAATATGGTGCCAGCTGAACATCCAAATCGGAGTCCTGCTCCCATTTCGGTCGATATAGAGAGAGCCGTTCTGCTTCCGCGCCTTCCTCATGAATTCCTCCTTCCGCTGAGGGCGCAGAATGCATCGGTAATCCCACTGTACTGCTGAAATGCGCCCATTGAAAGATCAACGGTCTACGGACCCGTCACTTTTTCCTGTCCTCGCGCGCAGCCACTCGGCAAGCTCGGAGCGAAGGAATCTCCAGTGCTTTCGTCTGCCGCCAGCAACCGGGTGAGCGGGAATCAATCCCTCGCGGGCGAACCTCTGTACGGTTGCCGGGTGAAGTTCAAGAAAATCACCGGCTTGAGAAGCGGTTACGAATACTTCTGCGCCGCCAAGGGCTTCGGCGACAAACATGCGTTGCGGCTCACTGACCTTTAGGCTGACGGCATTCGACATAGGGGTGTCCCTCCTTCAGTAGCCTGGAATTTGAAATGAGCAGGACCACTCCAGCTCGGTTTGAAAGCAAGGTCCGATACTTTGTGCCCGCCGGACGGATGTGTAGGACAGCTTCTGAATCCGGTCAAATCGGCCGGTCGAAGGTAGTTGGGGTAGTCCGACGGGGGAACACGGAGATCAAGGGTAGTTGAATACGGGGTGTAGAGTAGTTGTTCGGAATGGCCGGCGACGCGATCCACATGCCGTCCGTCGAATGTTCTGAAGACTTTCGGTCTAGCCTTTATCGCCAGGGTGGGAGCAAGAATGCCGGACTGATTCATGATGAGATTGGACATTTTGGCCTTCCGTTTCTAACTGTGGCTACATAGTCGAACGAAACGGGCTGCCCGTCCATTACTTTGTGTCTAACATCTATTCGCTGAAAGTTATCACTAACTTCTTCTACTAACTGCGAGATTCTCCGTCACCGTCCGCCGATGAGACTTACAAGGTTGATTGAATTCCGCGTTTGCATAGTTAAGGGAAAGTTAGTATTAGAACGCTAGCCGGGAATTCGCTTTAATGCTGGATACAATGGAGTGCTGCCACAACAAGTGCACTACAGCTTCTCTCCCTTTCAGCGTTATGTTGAGGCGTTCTTGCTCGCTTCTGTAAAACGAAGCGACAGGCTGCGACAAGAACTAGAACCCATCTCATAAACATTGTGCGGCAGAAGATCTGCGAGACTGGTATTGCTCAAGGCGTCTCTGCGGATCGCTATGGCAGGCCGTTGGGAACTGACAGACGAACAGTGGGAGTTGGTCGAGCCGATCCTGCGTCCTGCTCGGCGTGCGGACA
>CAIZFH010000202.1 GCA_903932155.1 uncultured Granulicella sp.
CTTGCCGCCTTGCTGTACAGGGGCCTTTTCCTGCGTGGTGCGCTGCAGCTCATCGCGGATAGCAGGCAGACGCAGTCCGCGCTCGGTGAGTATCTCGGCGGCGAAGCACTTCTCTTCGCGCAGTAGTCCGAGCAAAAGATGTTCCGTGCCAATGTGCTTATGGGAGAGCCGTTCGGCCTCCTCCGCTGCATAGGCGAGTACGCGCTTGCATTCGTTGGAGAGCGGCAGGTCGACCGAGGTCGACACCTTTTCGCGGATAGTGGTATGTCCTTCAATCTGCTTGCGGATCGACTCGACGGACGCGTGCGAGCGCAGGAAGCGGTTGGTGAGCGCCTTGTCCTCGCGCAGCAAGCCTAGCAGTAGATGCTCGGTCTCAATGTAGGGCGACCCGAACTGACTAGCCTCGTACCGCGCAAAGAAGATTACGCGTCGCGCCTTCTCGGTATAGCGTTCGAACATATTTCCCCTTCAAGCCACAGCAGCTACATGCGCCCTAAAGCCGGATGCAGTGCTATTGATCCAACCCGCCTCCGCGCCGCGTGCTCGCGTAGACCTTACAGGATGCACTCTATTAGGAGAATCCGAATAAAGAACTCCCATCCCACACCACCAGTGTATCTGGTGCGCACACAAACGGGCATTCCTCGAAAGTTTGATACCCGTATACCCTTTAGATGCTTGGATAATAAAATTCGCACCAAAAACCATGCATCCCCTACTTGTCCGCAACAACCAGTAAAAACAATGCTCACCCGGCAAGCTCTTGAAGTTGGCCAGCACGTAGGCGCAGCACTCGTCCACAGCGTGCTGCAAATTCCATGTTGTGCGTTACCAGCACGCTGGTGAGTAGATGCTCGCGGTGCAACTTTTGGATCAACGAAAAAACCGCTTCGGCGGTTTTGCCATCGAGGTCGCCGGTCGGTTCGTCTGCCAAGAGCAGGCGAGGGCCTGTGACCAGAGCGCGAGCCACGCTGACGCGCTGCTGCTCTCCGCCGCTCAGCTCGCCGGAGCGGTGCTCGGCGCGGGCGGCGAGACCGACCTCGTTCAGCCAGAGGCTGGCTTGCTGGAGGGCTTCAGGACGACGGAGGCCGCGCGCAAGCAGCGGCATGGCGACGTTCTCCAACGCGGTGAACTCGGGCAGGAGATAGTGGAACTGCCAGACGTAGCCGACGTCGCGGTTGCGGAACTCGGCGGCCTGGCGCGGAGTGAGCTGGCTGAGATTGGTGTCTGCAAGCCAGACCTCGCCCGCTGTGGGGCGGTCAAGCGCGGCGAGGAGATGAAGCAGGGAACTCTTGCCGGTGCCGCTCTCGCCGACGATGGCGACCATCTCTCCGGAGGCGATGGAGAAGTCGAGGTTGCGAAAGAGAACGACTTCGCCGGAGGAGTTGGCGTTCTGGCTGACTGCGCGCGAATCCGCCGCGATTGCCGGATAGATTTTGGTGAGGCCGACTGTGCGCAGCAGCGGTGGGGCACTGGGTGCGGCTAGAGGATCGACCATTTGAACGGAGAGATCACTCATAGCGCAAAGCCTCGGCGGGGAGAACTTTTGCGGCGCTGCTGCTGGGGTAGAGCGTGGCAAGCAGGCTGACGCCCAGCGAGACGGCGGCGACGATAACCGCATCGATAAGGCGCGGTGCGAAGGGCAGGTAGTCGATGGAGTAGACCGATGCGTCGAGGTGAATGAAGCGATAGTGGCCGCCCAGCCAACTGAGGCCGAAGCCGAGGACGAGTCCGAGTGCGGTGCCGATCGTCGAGATGAGAAGTCCCTGTAGGAGGAAGATGCGGCGGACCTGGTCGACGCGGACGCCGAAGCTCATCAGCACAGCGATGTCGCGCGTCTTCTCCATCACCATCATGGTGAGCGCGATGAGGATGTTAAGCGCGGCCACGCAGACGATGAGCGCCAGGATGATGAAGGTGACGACTTGTTCGAGGCGGAGGGCGCGGAAGAGCTCGCGGTTCTGCTCCATCCAGTTGGTGGATTGGTAGCCGGGGCCGGCGGCCTGCTCGATCTGGTGGGCGATGACGTTGGCGCGGTCCATGTCGTCGACCTTGAAGCTGATGGCGGAGATGAGGTCGGGCTCGGAGAAGAGGCGCTGTGCATCGGCGAGGCGAATGAAGGTGTAGCTCGAATCGTACTGGTAGAAGCCGGAGTTGAAGATTCCGGCCACGGTGTAGCGCTGGTATTTGGGGACAAGGCCGAGCGGGGTAAGCTCGCCCTGCGGACTGGTGACGAGAATGGTGTCGCCGACCTGTGCGCCAATGGTCTGCGCGAGGTCCTGGCCGATGACGATGGGCGGCGTGGTTTGTTCGGTCGATGCGTCTCTGGCGGCGGGCGGTGTATCCAACGGCTCCGCGCTGCCTTGCTGGATGGTCTGCAGGATGCCGGAGACGGAGCGCTGGTCCACCGGAACTATGCCGTTGATGAGCGCGCCGGCGCTCTTGGCGTTGCGCGAGATGAGGACTTCTTCGTAGAGGCCTGGAGCTGCTGCGGTGACATGAGGAAGCGCGCGCAACCGCGCCAGCAAAGGGCGCCAGTCGCGGATGCCGTCGCCGGATATGCGCATCAGCAGGATGTGCGCGGTGGAACCAACCAGCTTCTCCTGCAGGTCGCGGCGCATTCCGTTGGTGATGGCCAGCGCGATGATGAGCGAGGCCACGCCCGCGGCGACGCCAATGACGGAGATCGCGGTGATGACGCCGATCACGGCCTGGCGCCGCTTTGCCCGTAGATACCGCGCCGCAATGAAGAGTTCAAATCGCATCCGTACCTAGGGTACTATCACGGTTCTGCTACGGATGACAGCGTTTCTAGTTTGTGAGGACGGCGCGATAGCGCACCTGGTTCTTCTTGACCTTGACCAGCACCTCATTTGCCTTGTCCATTGGGAATCGCTCGGTAATGGCCTTGATACCGTGGCGTGCGGCGACGTCCAGCATTTCGAACAAGTCGTGCGGACTGCCGGTGTTGCTGCCGGTGATCGACCTTTGCCCGGCGATGAGCGGAAACGCCTGGATGGAGATGGCTGATGGCGGCACACCCACCACGCAGAGAGTACCTTTGGGGCGTAGGCCGTTGACGATAGCCTGCCAGTCCTGGTCCGCGCCGACGGTAGAGAGCAGAAGGTCGAACGAGCCGGCAAGCTTCTTCAGCGACCCGTTGTCGCGGGTGTTGACGAAATGATCCGCACCCAGGTCTTTCGACTCGGCCTCCTTGTCAGTAGAGGTGGAGAAGGCAGTGACCTCGGCTCCGAAGGCTTTGGCGAACTGCAGGCCGAGGTGACCCAATCCTCCTATGCCAATGACTCCAACGCGCGAGGAGGGACGTACCCCGAGGTTGCGCATAGGCGAATAAACCGTTATCCCGCCACACAGCAGAGGTGCCACATTCTCGCTCTCGAGGGCCTCCGGAACGGGGATGGCAAAGCGCGAGTTAACGCGTACCGAATCTGCATATCCGCCATTTCGACCCACACAGGTTGGTTGCGAGAGCGCACAGAGTTGCTCCTCGCCCTGGCGGCACCACTCGCAGATACCACAACTGTCTGCCTGCCAGCCGACGCCCACACGCTGGCCCACGGTGAGGTCGCGTACCTGGGAACCAACCGCCGTAACCGTACCCACAATCTCATGCCCGGGTATGAAGGGAAACTTACTGATTCCCCAATCGTTGTCGATCAAATGAATGTCTGAATGGCAGACCCCGCAATGGGAGATCTTTATCTCAACTTCATTTACTTTCAACTCGCCCGGATCGTAACGGTATGGCACTAATTGCGCGCCCGCGGCATGAGCCGCCAATCCACTTATCTCATTTGCGGGCATTGGATTCCTAATCTCTTTCGGCATGGTCCTCACTCATATAGATGCGCTATTTGTTAATGCTACAACACCGACCAAGAACTGCCTGTGCAATCTGTAGGAACTCTGGTTTGCGCCTGCCAATTGGGGAATGCCTGAATTAGGGCCGATCTTTTCAAAAAAACGAATACTCCATTTTATTTGCAACACTTACGGCACGATTGACGATACGGATTAGCAAAGCATATGCATCCTTAGAGATTGTTCTGGCCCGCATTTATTTTCATGCGGCTGGATTTCTGGCGCAGTCATGCAATAGATGGCGAAAATTCCGGTGGAACGATTCATCCAACCGTTAAGCAAATCCAGAAGGGGGCATACAGCGTCTAAAGCAGAGTAAAGTGTCAGATACAGAGGATGTTCATGCACCAGCCAACCACAAATCGCCTCCGCCGCCTGACGGCACTGATTGCTGCGCTGGCCTTGGCTGTCATATTGCCAGCGACTGTGGCGCAGAGCCCAGCTACGCCTACTTCGCAGCCGGCTGACCAGACCTCCGGTACAGAGGCAGGCCCCATTACCGACACTGGCACCATTGTGATTCCGAAGAAAAAGGAGTCTGATGAGCCGCCTCCGCCGCCAGCACCAGCTGAGCCCAAGATCAAGAATCCCAACAATGATACCTACTCGTTGCGTGTCAATGTGCCCATAGTCAATCTGGATGTGAGCGTGATTCTGGACAAGAACCACCAGTTCGTTCCTGGCCTGAAGCCGGAGAACTTTCTTGTTCTGGAAGATGGCGTGGAGCAGAAGGTAGACAACGTGCGCATTGGGCAAATCCCAATCACGGCGGTGATGCTGCTGGAGTTTGCCTCCAACTCGTATTACTTCATCAACGACATGCGTAATGCCGCGGTAGGTTTTTTCAACTCGCTGCGCTCGGACGACTACGTGGCAGTGATGACTTACGATATGGGGACGCACATCCTGTCCGACTTCACCAACAACAAGGACGTTATCGCCCAGAGCCTGAACTCGCTCACACTGCCGGGCTTCTCCGAGACGGACGTGTTCGACGCGTTATACGAGACGCTTGACCGCACCAGCCGCATCGAAGGCCGTAAGTACATCCTGCTGATCGGCACGGGGCGCGATACCTTCTCCAAGATCACCCTAGATAAGGTGCTGGCCAAGATCAAGGCGACACCCAACGTGACGATCTTCACCATTGGCACGGGGGCCCTCGTGAACGAGATGAGCGCGAGCGGCGGCATGCGCGAGATGAACTATCTGCAGGCGCAGAACCAACTGAAGACCTTCTCGGAGATGACCGGCGGGCTGAGCTTCTCACCGCTCTTCCAGGGGGAGCTGTCCGCGGACTTCGCGCAGATCAACAACTCCATTCGCAACCAGTACCTGCTGAGCTATCGCCCGACAAATGCCGCCAACGATGGCAGCACCCGCAAAGTGAAGGTGATACTGGTGGACAACGAAGGCCACCCGCTGCAGATGCAGGACGAAAAGGGAAAGCCGCTGAAGTATTCGGTGATTGCGCGCGACAGTTACAAAGCGAAGCTCCCGGTGGAGTAAGGTTACTGGGCTGGAGATACCGGCACTGGCCAATGGTTAGTGCGAGGAGAAGGTTTTGTCGGGGGCGTTGCAGAGGTGCTCGAGAGGGCAGTCGGCGCAGCGGGGCTTGCGCGCGATGCAGACTTGGCGACCATGAGAGATGATGCGGTGGGTGAAGTCGATCCACTGAGATTGTGGGATGATGCGCATCAGGTCGCGCTCGACTTTTTCCGGGGTAGTCTGTTTGGTCAGCTGTAGGCGGCGGGCGATGCGCAGGACGTGCGTATCCACGACGATGCCGTCGGCGATCTTGAACCAGGTGCCGAGGACAACGTTGGCCGTCTTGCGGGCGACGCCGGGAATGCGCAGGAGTTCGGGCATGGTCTGCGGAACTTTGCCGTGGAACTCTTCGGTAATGATTCGGCCCGCACCTTGCAGGGACTTCGCCTTGTTGCGGAAGAAGCCGGTGGTGCGGATGAGCTCTTCCAGCTCGGGGAGGGTCGCGGCGGCCATCGCCTTGGGCGTGGGGAAGGTCTTGAAGAGCGCGGGAGTGACCAGATTCACTCGCACATCCGTACACTGCGCGGAGAGGATGGTGGCGACCGTGAGCTGCCAGGCGCTCTTGTGGTGGAGGGCGCAGACGGCGTTGGGGTAGGTCTGCTGGAGCACGTCGAGGATAGCGGTGATGCGCTCGGCTGACTTGCTGACTCGCGGACTTGCTGACTTCTTCATCCGAGGCGGTCGAGCATTTCGGCGGGGGTGAGGCGGAGGCAGGTGAAGATGGGGGTGTCCTTCAGCGTGTAGAGGCTGATCTCGGTTTCGCGGAGCTGCTGGACGAGGTCGAGGAAGTCTTCGGGGAAGTTGGTTTCGAAGGCGACGACGAACTCCTGGTCGTCGAGGCCGAAGGAGTAAGTGGTGTTGAGCTTGACGCGGGGGTAGAGCAGGCCAATGCGGATGTGTTCGTCCATGAGGCGCTTGCGCTCGGACATGGAGAGCAGGTACCAGGGGCGCGTCTTCCAGAAGGGATAGATGAAGATGTACTTCTGGCCGCCGGGACGGATGGCTCCGCGGCCCTCGCCCTCGCTCTCGTCGGGACGGCCGATCTGGTACTGCGAGCGCTTGGTCATGGCGAGGAAGTTGTGCGGCGAGTCGAGATAGCCGCCGAGAGGCGTGCGCAGAAGTTCGGAGCGCATCTGGTTCAGCTCGTCGACACCGTAGCCGATGGTCCATACGCAGAAGTCGACGTCGCCGCGCGTACCGATGGTGGAATACGTGAGGGAGAGGAACTCGCCGGTCTTGTTCCACTTGTCTAGGACGGCGGCGAAGGCGGCTTTGTGGGAGGCGCGTTCGGACTCGGGAAGGCGACGCCACTCGGGCATGAGCTTATAGAAGCTGAAGCAGACGATCTGACGGCGTGCTGGTGCGGCTGCGGGATCGTGGACTGGATGCTGGGGTGCGGTTTGCTCGGCCATGGATTGATTGTCTCCCAACCGTCCGATGCTGGCAAAGAGTAGGGTGACGTGTTGTCAAAGAGGGAATAGTGTTGCAGATGTGGAATTTGTTCTGAAGTTTTCTCTGAGGCTGCCGATGAGCCCATGAGATACGGTGAAGTGGAGGTACATGGGTGAGTGACACGAGCCGAGTTGGAGCGGGTAGAGAGGCGATACCGGCAACACGGGTTGGCGCAGTCGAACAGATGCCACCTTCTGTGAGGACTGGGCTGACAGAGCAAGGCGCGCTGGCTGGCAAGCCGCAAAATAGCGGGATTGACCAGATTGCGGATGATGAGGAGCAGGTACGGCTGGCGGGGGCGTTGCTCTCGCAGGCCAGCACAGGTAGCGATGTGCGATTTGAGAAGGTGGCTGCGCTGCGGCAAAAGATTGAGACGGGGACGTACGGCATTCCTGCCGAAGATGTTGCGAAGACACTGATGGACGAGATGCGGAAGAAGTAAACGCCAGCGCCGGTGGGGACAGAGTGTAGTGCTGTTGGGCGCGGGGTTGACGGAGAGAATAAACTAGTTGGGTGAGGTGGTTGCGATGGCGGAGGCGGAGCGGATAACGGCGCGGCAACGGGCGATCCTGACTGCCATCGTGGAAAGCTATATCGAGACCGGCGAGCCGGTGGGCTCGGGGACGATTGCAGGAACGATTGCGCGAGTGCGGGCGGGAGGCGGGCACGGCGCTTCGGGGCTGAGTTCGGCGACGGTGCGCAATGAGATGGCGGAGCTGGCCAATGAGGGATTGCTGGAACAGCCACACACATCGGCGGGACGGGTGCCCACTGCGCGGGCGTTTCGCATGTATGTGGAGCGGTTGAGCGGAGGTGCCGGAGCGCGCTTGCTGGGAGGGGCCCAGCGGTTGCATCTGGAGTCACAGATCGATTCCAGCTTCGCAGGAATATCTGGGACGCAGGCGATGCTGGAGCGGACCAGCCATGTGCTGGCGACGGTGTCGAGTGGTGTGGGCGTGGCTGTGGCGATGGTTGCAAGCGGCGATACGCTGGAGCATGTGCATTTTTCTCGACTGAGCAAGGGACGTGTTCTGGCCGTGGTGGTGACCAGTTCCGGGCTGGTGCGCGACCGCATGTTGACCATGGAGGCCGACGTAACTGCGCGAGAGCTGGAGACGGCGGCGAGCTTTCTGAACGAACACTTCCGCGGATGGAGCATTGAGCGGGTGCGCGCGGAGATTGGCCGGTTGGTGGAGCGGGAACGGAGCGAGGTGCAGCGGCTGCTGACCTCGGTGGAAGAGCTGTGGGCGGGTGCGGTTCCCCAGGGCGGCAAGGCCGCACAGACGGTGTATGTGGAGGGAGTGGCAAACCTGCTGGGCGCGCGCGGCGTGGGCAGCGCGGAGGAGATGGCTCGGCTGCGCGAGGTGCTGGCTGCGCTGGAGGCAAAACAGCGGCTGGTGGAGTTGCTGGACGCATACATCGACGCGAAACAGGAGTCGGTGCGGGTGATCTTCGACCTGGAAGAACATGCTCCGGAGATGGCTGGACTGGTGCTGATCGCGGCTCCGGCGCGGATGGCCGGAGATGGGCACGGAACGGTGGGCGTGATTGGGCCAAAGCGCATCCACTACGAGAACACCATGAATGCGGTGAGCTACATCGCGCAGGTCTTCGAGCGGATGCTGCATCCTCCGGCGTGAGGCGGAGTTGGCCACTTGTATTAACTACTTTATAACCCACCCCCACCCCCCCCATACCTGCTAAAGTATCTGAATGCAATAGCATCCACGAATTTACCGATAAAGTATTGAATCTATGAGACTTATTGGTATGAATAAGATAATAAACGAGTTGTTCTCTCCTCTCTGCTCTGGGCTGCGGCTATGGAGCCGGGCTTCGTCTTCCGCCGTTGCTGGAAGAAGAAGCTGACAGACCCCCTGCATAGAAGAAATGGACAGCCCCCTATTTAATTGTACCGGATTGGGGGCGGGAGTTTGGAGGAATATCTTGTTTGGATGGAGTGAGTTGAGAGATTTTTCTTGACAAGGTTTTGGGGGCGGGTCGCGCGGTCTAGTTGGTGCAGAAGAAAGCAGATCAGTCGTTCCGGCTGCGCCTTCACTCGGGCCTTCGGCAGAGCGGAAGCGCCTGACGGCGCGGCTTTTTTCGGCACGGCTGAAGCCGTGCCCTTAAGCGAGACCAGTTTGTGGTTCGCGGGGATTTGTGGCAGCAATCCCATATCTCAGAAGCTATGTGGGGCACCCGGTTGTTGGTGATAGCCTATTGGCCTCATGCCTGATCGAGTTTTCCAGACCGCCCGCTTCAAGGTCCATAATCCGAGCAAGCACAAGCAAGCGATTCTGATGAGTGCGCTGGAGAGCTACCACCAGATGGCAAAGCGGCTTCTGGAGAAGGCTGTTGCCGATCCGGAGCTGATGGCGCATTGCTCGATTGTCAATAAGAAGGGAGTTGCGAGACCGAATGGATTTGCTACATCAAAATATCTTCGGACGCTGACCCCAAAGGGCTGGAATCTCGCTCCGGTACGCGATTACCTCGTTGACGATGTTTCCGCCGCTTTGATGAGTCATTTGGCAAAGACATTCAAGGGCAAGAATGAATCTAATCCCCCAACACTTGCCAAGCTTGAGCCCCTCAGCAACGAAGAATACGAGCAAGCCTACAAAGATCTGACGCTCGCACCAGAGTTTCCACTGAACCCTGAACATCAACAACGGATCGATGAGGCAAGATTGCAAGGCCACACTCGGGTGGCGCACCGTATGGAACGAGTTTTCCGCTCGCGTGCATTCACCAAGGCGGTGTCTCAGTTGTTGCTAAAGATTGATGGACCTACGCCACGGCCCATCGAGTTCACTCGGAGTGAATTTGAAAGAGGCTTTATGCTGGCGAAGTGTGGAAACAACTTCTTTTGTCTGCTGCGACTCTTCTCGCCTAGAAGCCGGCTCTCCGAGAAGAAGGAATTGCAAGCGGGATTCGTCAATATCTCTACGGGGGAGGACCTCGGTGGCAAACAATATCCCGGCGTGATTCTTCCGCTCGAAATGGGTCGCGAGTTCCATGAGGAAGAATATCTTCGGTATGGGTCGCCGCAGAGCGCCAAGCTGATTGCGAGGCGCGGGTTGGATGATGCGGTCGAATTCTACATTCACATTGCATTCGAGTTCACTCCTGTTCAGGTTGAACCAACGACAATTCTTGGAATTGATCGTGGAGCTGCAAAAATCGGCTCTGCCTGCGTTATCGGTTACGACGGCAAGGTTGTGATTGCAGGACTCAATCTGGAAGGCACTGCATTTTCCAGCGAGATGGCAGCGCATAGCAAATACATAGCCGACCTTCAGAGGCGCGGCATTCAAAAGCATCCCAAGTTCCGTCTGCGCGGAAGGCGTGCGGATGCCATTCTTGGCGAATATGCGAATTGGCTGATTGGGATTGCAGCCGAGCACAAGAGCCAGATTGTGCTTGAAAAGATCGACGGCGTAGCTATGGGCCGATTCCTGAAACAGAGCCAGTTTGCCAAACTCTTTGAGATGTTGAGCTACAAGGCCAGACGGGTTGGCCTTCCTGAACCGATGGAGGTCCCTGCTGCGAGAACCTCACAGACCTGTGCTGCCTGCGGCCACTGGGCCAAAGAAAACCGGCCCCACAAAGATGCTACCGGCAAGCCATTGCAGGATGTCTTTCGCTGTGTTGTATGCGGCCATGAAGCGAATGCCGACGAAAATGCCAGCCAGATTATTGCGCTGCGCGGCCTGCAACAGATCGAAAATGGTGGTAAATTCACCAAATGGATTGTTTTTGAGCCTTGGCTCAAGGCAATTCTGGACCGGGACGGGCAGGCAACTGTCCAGTAGTTTCATCGGTCTGGTACTGGGCTGCATGGCGAATGAGAATCAATGCAAGTTGGTTCCGTATCCGACCTGCATCTGGGCCTAACCCCCAAGGGGTCTCTGATAACCCGATTGGCTTTCCAAGAGGGTGAGCTTCGCTCAAGGGAGACCTAAAACCGTGGAGAACATCTGTGCCGAACTTCATTTCATCCGAGAAGTTTCCGAAACATTTCACTGCAACCCATGTGGATGCAGGTTCCTTTCGCTATTCGGCTGTTCCTGACCGCGCAGGCATGGGGGAATGAAACTAGTTGGAGAGTGGCGTGGAATGAAAAAAGCTGTTCCTGACCGCGCAGGCATGGGGGAATGAAACCACGTTGAAGGTTGAGAGGTCTGTCACCTTGCTGTTCCTGACCGCGCAGGCATGGGGGAATGAAACAACTCAAAACGGATGCCGCCATTGCCGTCTGCTGTTCCTGACCGCGCAGGCATGGGGGAATGAAACGTATGGTCGGCGCTGTCGGCGATGCCGCCGGCTGTTCCTGACCGCGCAGGCATGGGGGAATGAAACAAGGTCGCATGCACATTCGCTTTGCTGGTTGCTGTTCCTGACCGCGCAGGCATGGGGGAATGACGTTAGGCGCGGGCTAAAGCCCGCGCCTCTTCTAATTTATATGGGTGCTTGATTGTCCGGGCTAAAGCCCGGACCTATCTCAGAAGCAAAAGCAAATGCGGGGATTCTTCCTGCCCCAGCCAGCGAGCTGGCCGGAGACCCCGATTCTGCGCCAGTAATGACGACGTAAAAGACAACAGCAGATTCCCTTCGGGAATGACAAACAAAGA
>CAIZFH010000203.1 GCA_903932155.1 uncultured Granulicella sp.
AAGCGGTGAGCCATGTTGCGAGGCGACGCATCTGCGTGGTCTTGCCGGAGCCGTCCAGGCCCTCGAAGGTAATGAAGGTACCGCGTGGCATGGGGACAAGTCTATCGCATGTGGTGGTTGTGGCAGAACCGGAGACGTTTCTGACTAGGACGCGAAAAAATACATCGTAAGCAGCTTGATGCGAGTCAAACGGGATAGACTTTTGAACGAAGCACTTTCCCCTCCATGTTATTGGGCCTGAATTGCAGGCATATCCCTGGTGATCCGCACCCGGTGAGTTGTACTACGGAACTGCATCGATCTGTCCTGCGGCAAGCATTCGATTCACAAAATTTGATAAAGAAAGCTAAAGGTGAGTGATGAAGAATATATCAGGAATGTGTGCAGGGCTATGTCTTCTGGTGAGTGGAGTTGGTGGTATGGCGGCACAGGATATGCCGTCTGGTGTCATGCTGCCGCCCAAGGTGCTGGTGATCGATCGGGAGTATACCAAGCCAGGCAAGGGCGGCGGACCCCATGAAAAGAGCGAAGGCGCGTTTGTGAGCGCGTTGGCCGCAGCCAAGTGGCCGACACATTATCTGGCGGCGACGGCGATGTCCGGCAGACCGCGCGCGCTATTTATGGCGGGGTATCCGTCGTTCGAAGCATGGGAGAAAGACAACCTTGCCTATGAAAAGAACCCAGCGCTGTCGGCCGTGCTGGACCGCGACAATATAGCGGACGGCGAGCTTCTGGACCAGGTCCAGATAAGCGTGTACCTGTACGATCCGGAGCTGAGTCTGCATGTAGGCGATGTGGTGCACTCACGCTACTTCGATATTCAGCACTACAAGATCAAGCCGGGACACCGTGCTGAGTGGGAACAACTGGTGAAGATTTATCAGACAGGTTTCGCAAAGATACCGAATGCCAACTGGGCGCTGTACGAGAGCTACTATGGCGAGGACAATGGCGGCATCTACCTGGCCATCTCGCGCATGACCTCGCTGGCCGAAGACGACGCGAGCTTGGGCGACAGCAAGAAATTTGAAGATGCCATGGGGCCGGAGGAGATGAAGAAAATCAGTACACTTTCTGCCTCGTGCATCGACTCCGTGCAGGACAATTTATTTTCCTTCGATCCAAAGATGAGCTATCCGGCGGAGGAATGGATCAAGGCCGATTCCTTCTGGAAGCCTAAGACGGCGGCGGCAGCGAAACCGGCCATGGCCGCAATGCCAGGAATGGTAGCGAAGAAACCGGCTGTTCCGGCAAAGCCCTAGAGTATGTATAAGTAGGACGTAAGGATGAGTCCCACCCTTTCGCAACGCGAGGGGGTGGGATTTTTTTGCCGGGTCGGCAGAACCTGGCTGCTGGATGCGGGATTGAGCCAACGACGGCATATTGCCGTTCCTATCTGAATGTTGCGCAGGCAATGAGCGACTACTATGAACGGAGGTATTGATCTCATCTACAAGTTCCGTGTTATGCAAAGGGTTAGAACGATGGCATAAAATGAGGACGATCGTGAGCAGTCCCTGAACAGGTTCCCGAGTATTCTGGGCACACTGCCGATTCTGTTAGGTTGCGATGCAACGCTATTCGTTAAGAGACCATTCAATTGCCAGAAATTATTATGTTTACTGGGACTAACGAACAGATAAACCGTGCGTCGCTACAGGCTGACGAACAGCCTGCGGTTCATTGTGTGACCGGGCAAGAGCCGGTGCTTCACTTGAGCCAGACCCTCATAGCATTAAGCGCCCGTTGCGGCCAGCCTGGCGCCATGAACGACATTGCCTACTTCCTCACCAAACCGGGCGCCCTGCCCCGGATACCTAACCTTTTGCTGGTGGCGAGGACGGCTGAACTGGATTGGAATAGCCCAAAACCAGAAGATCTTATGGGTGCGTTGCTGATCTTTGAACAAAACATATGTGGAATCGGGGTGGGCGCGTTCGCAACGAATGATCGATCGGGGAGGAGCACGTTGATCGCTATGGCGCAGGACCGGTCGCGGGTGGTGGCGCTGGTCAGTCGCGCATTGCTGAAGCGCGGCGCACACTTGATCCTGATGTCGTTTCGCGCGGGGGATGGCGCAGGATCGGGCACAACACCACTGCTTGAGGCGGCAAAGCAAGGAACCGAAGTGGCACGCTGGGCCCAGCGGAAGCGCACCATCCCCGGCTATCTGCCGTTATCGAAGACGTTTGACTCCACAGTTGCGAAGATCGGACAGCGCACGCGTAGCAACCTGCGCTACTACCGGCGTCGAGCGGAGGCCGATTTGGGATGCGTGTTTCTGCCGCAGATTGAGGCCACGCGAGAAGAGGTGCTCCGCTTTAACCGTCAGTGCATGTATGCGGTGCCGGCATCTGTGGCGGGGTGGCGCTACGACTCTCTAAAGGATCTCTGCGAGCCGGTGTTTATGGGGATCAAAGGCCGGGACGGTCAATGGTTGAGCATGCTGGGCGGACGCAGATATGGGGACCGCTCGGAGATACTGTGGCAGATGAACCGGAACAGTCATGCGACAAGTTCGCTGGGCACAGTGATGCGCTCGTATTACATCGAACATGAGATTGCGCACGGCTCTCGCCGGATGTACATCGAGGGCGGAACACCGCACCCGATCAAGTTCTCGTTTGTGCCGGAGGAGCTGACCGACCTGGTGGTGATGCGGCGTACTCTTACCGCAAAGGCGATGCATTTGGCCGCTCGGCGATGGATTGAACCGGACAATGAACTCTCCCACATGCTGGATGCGAAGGACCTGGAATGGCAGCCCTGTTGACGTAATCGCTACACCTCTTTGGCCTTCTGGCGAATCTCGCGGAGAATCTCCGGTAGTCGATGGAAGAGGGCGTAAGAACGCAGCCACTTGATCCGGTCGAAGGCGTAGGTGCCACTCACAGTAGAGCCGGCCGGAACATCGTTGATGATGCCGGACTGGGCGGTAATCGTAGCGCCATCCCCGATTGTGAGATGGCCGGCAACGCCCACCTGGCCAGCGAGGATGGCGTCCTTGCCGACTTTAGTTGAACCGGCAAGGCCGACCTGCGAGCAAAGCAGCGTGTTGGCTCCCACCGATGAGCCGTGGCCGACCATGACAAGGTTGTCGATCTTGGCACCAGTATGCACGCGCGTTTCTCCGATGGAGGCGCGGTCGACGGTGGCGTTGGCTTGGACCTCGACGTGGTCATCGAGGACAGTGACGCCGGTTTGTTGAATTTTGTGCCATGCGGGAGCGTCAGGTGCGGGTGTGTCGTAACGAGCGAATCCGAAACCGTCTGCCCCAATAATGGCACCGTTCTGCAGCGTGACATGGTCGCCCAGGCGACAGCGCTCTCGGACGATGGCGTGGGCGTGAGCGAAGAAGTGGCTGCCGATGTGCGCGTGTGGGTATACGACAGCATGCGGCAGCAGAGTGGCGTGGTCGCCAAGGACTGCGTGGTCGCCGATGACGACGTAAGCGCCTATGTGTGCGTGGAGGCCGACGGCGGCGGTGGGAGCGATAACGGCAGTGGGATGGATTCCTGGGGCATACATTGGTGCTTCGTAGAGGAACTCGAGCGCGCGCGCGAAGGCGAGGTATGGGTTGGCGATGCGGAGTGTTGCGGCGGCGATCTCGCTGAAGGAGGGCTCGACTACTACGGCGGTGGCCTGAGTGGTGCGTGCGAGCGAGGCATAGTTGGGGTTGGCGACAAAGGTGAGCTGGCCGGGGCGCGCCTCTTCCAGACCGGCGGCGGAGGTGACCTCTGCATCGGGATCACCAAGCAGGGATGCGCCAAGATGGGCGGCAAGGGCTGATAGCTTCATGGAGAGATTGTAGAAGAACAAGTTGTGAGTTGTGACTAACAAGCGGTTGCAGGTTTCACATTACAAGACTCGCAACTCATCACTCACAACTCACAGCTGTATTTAGTTGGGGCGCGAGGCGGGATCGAGAGGCAGGTGAAAGAGTTCGTCCTGGATGTCTTCGGAGGGGGCAGGCCGGGGCTGGCGGCGGGAGGGGGTGGTGATGACGGCCAGCAACTGGAGTTCGCTGATGGCTACGCGGGGAACGTAGAGGCGCTGGGTGTTGGAGCGTGTGTCGGGTGGGGTGAGGAAGAGGCCAACGTCGTCGGCGAGGGCGTCGAGGAGGGAGCGGTCGGTGGGGGCCAGGCCCTCCAGCAGGTCGCCGGTCTTGAAAGTAAGGCGTAACCAGAGTCCCTCGGTGCGGGGGCGGGCGAGGAAGCTACGCCGGGTGAGGCGTTCTGGGTTGACGGTGTCGGCGAGGTTGAAGTCCCGGACATAGCTAATGGTCTTGATATCGTTGAGTGACAAAGAGATGAGATGACCGGAGAGATCGAGGAGGTCGATCGAATTATGGCGCACAAAGTCAGATTGGGGCAGATAGCCAGGGAGGGTATCTCCGGAGAAGCGACGAACGAGGACCTTTTTAGGGGAGTTGGACATGAGATGCGGTCGTCTGGAACCCGTAAGGGGGATTGTCGCACGGCTGGGACAGGTACGCCACGAAAAAGGTGCAAATTGACTGGCCAAACCATGGAACGCGTGTTAGAATGATAGCTCATGCCGTGCTTCTACGGTCCACGTAAGCGACTGATTCGCTGTAGTTTAGGTCAGGGTTTCGAGCGGGATTCCAGTCCGGGTACAATCCCATTCCGATCAGTGTGTCGATCCGAATTCAGACCAGATTCCAGGCCAGAGCGACATGCGTTCAGATCGGTTGAAGTGACCCGGCTGCGACCGGGTGGAGAGAGCGCACTCGAATGGCCGATTACATCTATCTGCTTGAAAACCGTCTATCCCAGGCACAAAAACTAGCACTTTCCAAGGTTCGAGAGATTGCCCGCGCCAAAGGGCTGACGGTGTTTCTGGTAGGTGGGGCAGTACGCGACCTTACCAGCGGTTCGCCGGTGCGTGACCTGGATGTTGTAGTTCAAGGAAATGCCCTCAAACTAAAGAAAGATTTACAGAAATCAGGAGCCATAGTCGACAGCGAGATGGAAACGTCGCAGGCGTTGTTTGTGCGTTTTCCAGGTAATGTACGGATGGAGGTGGGGAGTACTCTGTCGGTCCACTATCCTAAACCGGGCAAGCCGGTGATGAAAGCGGCGACGATCCTGGATGACCTGCGGCGGCGCGACTTTACTGCGAACGCGATGGCGTTGTCGCTGAACGAGGGGTCGTACGG
>CAIZFH010000204.1 GCA_903932155.1 uncultured Granulicella sp.
CAGCCTTCTTGACTTCCTCGGTAGCTTGTCCCTTTGCCATGCAGAGGAGGGCTATGGCTTCGTCTTCAGTCATGCTCATTTTGTCACCTCAACGGGTGCTTTGGCGAGCGTCTCAATCGACACCAGCATATCTTCTTTGCGCATGACGAGGTTAGTGGCGTTGATGGTAGCCAGCTCAAACCCGTGGCCATGCGTGATTGCGTCCGTCGGGCAGGCCTCAACGCAGTAGCCGCAGAAGATGCAGCGGTTGTAGTCGATGTTGTAGACCTTGGCGTAGCGGTCGGAGGAGGAGATGCGGAGCTCGTCGGTGTTCTCGGCGGCTTCAATGTAGATGCAGTTTGACGGGCAGGCGGCGGCGCACAGGTAGCAGGCGACGCACTTTTCGAGGCCGTTTTCGTCGCGCTGGAGCTGGTGGGCTCCGCGGTAGCGGGCCTCGAACTTGGCTCCGCGCATGGGGCCCTTGCCGTCGGGGTAGTTCTCGGTCTGGATGGGCTGAAATATCTCGCCAAAGGTGATGCTCATGCCCTTGGCTATGGCCGCGATGTTGCGCACTGTGGACATGGCAACAGTATACGATGGGCGGTGGGAGGGATTTGTGATGCGCGTCGCAATTGTGAGTGGACTTGGTATGTTGACGTTGGCCCTGGGGATGGGCGTGGCGGCCCAGGAGGGCGGAATGGGCGGGATGATGATGGAGCACAAGCCGGGAGTACCGTCGACAAGCCTGACGGTGAGCTTTGGGGCGAAGACGGAGACATTAAGCGCGGAGCAGTTGGCGGCGCTGCCACATGTTTCAGTGACGGTGGTGAACGGCCATACGAAGAAGAGCGAGAATTACTCCGGCGTTCTGCTGAGCACGTTGCTGGGCCGCGTGGGCGCGCCTATGTCGCCGCATGGGAAAGAATTTCTTTATTACGTGCTGGCCGAGGGGACGGACGGTTACAGGGTGGTCTACTCGCTGGCTGAGGTTTCGCCGGATGTGCACGATGGAACGGTGATCGTCGCCGATGCGCAGGATGGCAAACCGCTCACCGAGAATGGCGCATTCCAGATGGTTGCAAACGGCGAAAAGCGGCCGGCGCGTTGGGTTAGGAATTTGAAGGCGGTGAAGGTTGTGGTGGTGGATTAGAGTCGACTCTATTCAGGTTTTTCTATCCCCGGTCCCCAAATGCGTGGGACCGGGGGCACCCATACATTATTTGAACATCAGAAAAACTACGGCAGCGCTTTGCCGTGGTTGTTGGCAGGCGGCGAAGTGATGGGGTGGGGCTCATAGCTGTGGTAGCGGAAGCAGATGGGCGCGTCCTGCCCACGTGCGAGGCCGGGGACGAGGCCGTCGGCGTGGCAGAGGCGCTGCTTCATGAGGTCGGCCATTTTGCCGGTCAGCGGCACGGCTTCTTCGGTGACGTCGCTGACCTCGATGGAATAGAGATAGACATAATCCTGCTGCGGCTTGTGCGCGGAGTCTTCAAAGTGGCTCCAGGTGCCGAGCTGCACGGTGCCGTCGGGGCGGGGGTAGACGCCGTAGATCTGGACCCAGTCGCCTTCGGCAAGAGTGTTCGAGCTCCAGACGGGGGCAGCCTGGCCGGTCTTCATCCAGCGGGCGACAAAGTCGTGGGATGCGGCGTCGTAGTGGAAGGTAGTGAAGTAGGTGGTGGCCTGGCAGTGGGTGCAGTCGTCGTAGAGCGCGGTTATCTCAGAGGCGTGGCCGTTTACAAAGCGCAGCCATCCGGTGAAGCGGAGTTTGGTGCCGGAGAGGATGGGCTTGCGGTCGTGCGAGGTGAGCGAGGCGCTCCAGATGGTGAAGATGTCGTCATCGGGCATGGACTGCGTGGTGCTGCGTTTTTCAGTGACGACGAGGGCTGCGTCATACTGCACGCCGATCTCGCGGATGGAGGTCCACTTCTCCTTGGCCATGGAGTGGGTGACCCAGCTGACAATGTCGGCGTCGGTCTCAGATTGGAAGTTGACCCAGCGAAACGCCTCGGGGGTTTGGGCGCGGCATGAGGATGCGAGGCCGGCCAGGGCCAGGGCAAGGGGGAGAAGTATGATTGGCCTGAGAATCCTCATATTCCAGATATACCAGAGCGCGGGCATAAACCTGCAAGTACACTTTGGGGCGGTTGAAGGCCCTGCTGTTTAGAGGCCGAGCTGCTGCCAGAGGGCATCGATGCGGGCGCGGGTGGCGGAGTCCATCTCGACCATAGCGGGC
>CAIZFH010000205.1 GCA_903932155.1 uncultured Granulicella sp.
AGCGTTGTAGCCAGACTACAGAATCCGAAGCAAGGAAAGAGTGACCATCATGTCCGAAGCAAACAAGCCATTCGTCGTCACCGACCGCCGCAAGTTCACGATGGACGGAACTCCGCGACCCGACGCCGACCCATCGCCTGAGCCGGAAGCCCGCGAAGCTCCGGCCGCTAACGTCGCAGCACCGGCCGCTCCGGCGCCACCGCTCGAGTTCAAGTCTCCTCATGCCGTCGCGTCCGAGCCACCCGCCGCACCCGTCTTCGCCGGATCTGAATCCTCAGCGGATCCGAATCTCCCCACGCCCCCGACCGTGATCGAGATGGAGCAGGCCAACACAGCGTATCAGCAGACCGCGGACCATCTGGATACTGCCGTGCGCGCCGCCAACCCGGGGATGGATCATCCCCCAGCGATGAGCTTTGAGCAGATCGTGCATTCGATTTATATGACCACGATTATGCAACTGGGCGGCTCCACCAAGCCGGGCGATCAGCCCAGGATCGACATACTTGGCGCACGGCAGAGCATCGATATGCTTGCTATTCTTGCTGAAAAAACGAAGGGCAACCTAACGTCCGCCGAATCGCAGTTGATGGACAACGCGCTTTTTGAGATTCGCATGGGTTTCCTCGAAGTGACGCAGGCGCTTGCCCGCTCTGCCGCAAACCGCCAACCTCCGCCCCCGCCGGGTGCTCCCGGAGCGACTGGCCCCGGCCGCCCCAGCATCGTCCGCTAGATCACAATGCAGGCTACGCTAACATTCCTCGGCAGCGGCACCTCGATGGGCGTTCCCACGCTCGGCTGCGACTGTGCGGTTTGTGCCTCTTCGATCGCGAGCGGCCCCGGCCTGCCTGCACTTTCTCCGCTCAACCGTCGCACCCGGCCTTCCGTCCTCATATCGTGGGGGGGGCAAAACGTGGTCATCGATACGGGCCCCGACTTCCATGCCCAGGCGATTGCCGCGGGAATCCATCGCCTCGATGCTGTCCTATACACCCATGGCCACGCCGACCATGTGCTGGGCATGGACGACCTGCGTCCCTTGAGCTTCCACAATGCAGACAACCTGCCACTGTACGCCGACGAACAGACCGCGCTCACGATCGAGCGCATCTTCGACTACACCTTCAATCCCGATCACAAGTACCCCACGCGGGCGAGGGTCGCCCTGCACCGCATCCCCACTACGCCGGGAGCCGAGATTTATCTATTTGGAATCAAATTCCTACGCGTTCCCGTCATCCACGGCAAGCAGATCATTTCTGGATTCCGTTTCGGATCCGCCGCTTATCTTACCGACCTGAGTGACCTCGATCCGGCGAGCCTTCCGCTGCTTGCCGGCCTCGACATCCTGATTCTGGACGCGCTTCGCCGCGAACCCCACCCCTCGCATTCGCATCTGGACAAGTCCATCGCCATTGTCGAGCAACTTGCTCCCCGCCGCGCCTTCTTCACCCACATCTCTCACGGGCTGGATCACGAGTCCACCAATGCAACGCTACCGCCGCACATACGGCTGGCACACGACGGCCTGCAACTTACCTTCGATATCAGTCCGGATTCGGCCAAGCAATAACCTCTGATCACAAAGTGCCTATGCGTATCTACCGCCAACTCGAAGAACTGCCTGCCGCGGCCGCACCCGTTGTCGCCACCATCGGCAACTTCGACGGAGTGCAC
This sequence comes from uncultured Granulicella sp., assembly GCA_903932155.1. Lineage (GTDB taxonomy): Bacteria > Acidobacteriota > Terriglobia > Terriglobales > Acidobacteriaceae > Edaphobacter. The sequence continues at coordinate 1,678 of CAIZFH010000205.1, forward strand.
CTGGGCCACCAGGCTGTGATTGCGGAGGTCATTGCGCGCGCGCGGTTTCTGGGCGGAATGTCGCTGGCCATCACCTTCGATCCACATCCAGCGCGCGTACTTCGTCCGGAGCAGCCGCATCTGCTGCTTACTCCACTCGCGCGCAAGCTGGAACTGCTGGCGGATACGGGTATCGACGCCTGCCTTGCTCTTCCGTTCACCGACGCGTTAAGCCGCAGCACAGCTCGCGACTTTGCCACGCAGGTCCTGGTCCACGCTGTCCACGTAACCGAGGTGCATGAGGGCGCGAACTTCCGCTTTGGCCATCATGCTGAGGCAGGCGTGACGGGCCCAACCGGACTGCAGGCACTGGGCCGCGAACTTGGCTTCTCGGTCACTATCTATGCGCCGCGCAGCCTGCGCGGGGCACCGGTCTCGTCCAGCCGCATCCGCGCTCTGATTACCGCCGGTGACGTGAGCCAGGCCCGAGCGCTGCTTGGAGTTCCATTCTCGGTGGACAGCACACCTGCCTCTGGCCGCGGATTTGGCACCCGCTATGCGGTGCCGACCATCAACCTCGCGCCCTACAATGAGCTTCTGCCAGCTAACGGCGTGTATATCACTACTCTCACTGTTGGCTCTGGCCCTGCCAGCGAAACCTTCCATGGCGTTACCAATCTGGGCACACGGCCCACCTTTGGGGAAGCCTCGTTCGCCGTGGAGACCCATCTGCTGGACTTCCACCCTATATCTCTTACGGAGGAGACTCCGCTGCGGCTTACCTTCTTGCGCCGCCTGCGCGCCGAAGAGCGCTTTGCCAGCCCGGAAGCATTGCGCGAGCAGATCGCACGCGACGTTGACCGTGCGCAGCGATACTTCGCGCTATGCCATGTGCTTCGCTAATACAGAGCTAGATATCTCCTCAAGCCGCCTTGTGCGGTCTGATCTGCTCCAGCCCATCGACTCGCGCAGAGCGCAAGTCGTAGTCATTCTGCAGGTTCATCCAGAACTGCGCCGGTAGCCCAAAGAAAGTACCTAATCGCAGCGCCGTATCGGCCGAGATCGATCGCTTTCCCTTCACAATGTCGTAGACCCGCGGCAGCGGGACGCCCAACTCCTTCGCCAGCCGGTACGCAGTCAGCCCCATCGGCTCCATGAACTCGGTCAGCAGAATCTCTCCGGGATGTATCGCAAACGGTTTAGCCACGTCGTCACCTCTCCCTAGTGGTAGTCCACAATCTCCACATCGCTTGCATTTCCTGCCTGCCACCGGAAGCATATGCGGTACTGGTTATTGATTCGTATGCTGTGCTGCCCTTTGCGGTCATTGGTTAGAGCTTCCAGGCGATTGCCGGGAGGAACTCTCAGATTGATAAGCTCAACCGCTGCATTCAGGATGGCCAGCCGCTTCCATGCCGTGCGCCGGATGTCTGACGGAATGCGCCGGCTCTTGCCCGTCCCCCAGAGCAATTCTGTCTCGGAATCCCGAAAGCTGACGATCACGGATCAATACTATTGTCACGCATTACTAACGTCAAGTGTTAATAAAATGTATTACTGCGGAGTCCCACCCGTCGGCGCATCCCCCGCAGTATTACTCAGAGGAGCGGCCGGAGTTGTATTGTCATCCGGCTCGAGTGCGTCGGGGTCTATCTCTATCGGTGCCTTCGGGGCCTGCTTCAATACGGGCGCGTCGGGCGGCGTCAGCGGCAGTTCCAGCTCCTTCTTGGGTTCATTGCCCTGCGGAAAGGCCTCATTGGGTTTGCCGGCAATCGCCACGCGCATGAAGTCCATCCACATGGGCAGGGCCGCCTTTGCGCCGGTCTCTTTTTCGCCGAGGGTCTGCCGGTTGTCGTATCCGATCCACGTCCCACAGGTGACCGATGGTGAAAACCCGATGAACCACGCGTCGGTATAGTCATTGGTGGTGCCGGTCTTGCCGCCCAGGGGATGCTTGAGCGAGGCCGCCTGCGCGCCCGTGCCATGCTGGATTACGGCCTGCAGGAACTGCATCATGGTCCGCGCCGTTTCCACGGAGATCACCTCGGTGACCTGCGGCGGCGGCTGGTCCATGGGCAGCCCGTCCGCGCGCACCACCTTGCGAATGGTGTGCGGCTCGATGCGGATTCCATCGTTGGGAAAGACGCTGTAGGACCCTACCTGTTCCACCAACGAGATGTCTGCCGCGCCGATAGCCACCGGCAAAAACTCCGGGATGTTGCTGGTGACTCCAAAGCGGTGCGCGGTTGCGATTACCGCGCGGATGCCTACCTTGTTCGCCAGCTTCAATGCGGGAATATTGCGCGACTCGGCAAACGCATTGAGCAGGGTCATGGTGCCCTTGTAGTCGCCCTCGTAGTTGTGCGGCGTGTAGGGCCCGTTGGGGGTGGAAAAGCTCACCGGGCCGTCCACGATCAGGTCGGTTGGCTTGGAACCCGCCTCCACCGCAGTGGTATAGACATACGGCTTGAACGAAGAACCCACCTGGCGCTCGGACTGCGTAGCGCGATTGAACTGGGAGATCGCGAAGTCCCGCCCGCCCACCATGGCCAGCACTTCACCGTTGGAGTTATCCACGGCCATCATGGATGCCTGCACGCCGGAATCCTGCTGCAGTTGGGCGTGCTGTACTCCGTCCACGGAACTCTCTCCGAGCCGCACATAGACCACATCCCCTACGGCGAGGAAGCTGTCTCCCGCTTTCTTCTGGGTCCATGCCCAATCCGCCGGCGTCATTACCGCGCGCAGTGTCCCGATCCTGACCATCACGCGCTCAGGTTCGACCTCCGTAACCAGTGCGTGGTAGTACCCGCCTCGCTCGATCGCAGCGTCCCAGTCGGGGTGCCTGTACATCTCCAGGCCTGTCCCCGCCGCGGCAACATTCAGCAGATGCCCCTTCCATCCATGGCGGCGCTCATAGGTCGCGGTTCCTTCCAGTACCGCTTTGTTGGCCACCTGCTGTAGTTCCAGATCGAGAGTCGTATAGACCTTGAGCCCCGCGCCCTGTACCTCATCGGTTCCATACTCTTTCTCCAATTGCTGTCGCACCTCCTCCACGAAGTAGGGGGCAACGGAGTTGGGCGGGGGTTCGATCTTTAGGCCCAGCGGCATTGCCTGGGCGGCTTGCTCCTGCTCACGGGTAATTTTTTTATCCGCAAACATCTCGCTGAGCACCAGGTTGCGCCGCCGCAACGCGCGGTCCGGGTGGTTGATGGGGGAGTAGTACTCCGCTCCCTTGGGCAGCGCAGCCAACAGCGCCGCCTCCGGCAGGGTGATATCGCCCACATGCTTGCTGAAGTAGAGCTCTGACGCCGCTTCGAAGCCATAGGTACCATGGCCCAGATAGATCTGGTTGGCGTACATCTGGAATATCTGGTCCTTGGTGAAGACGCGCTCAATCTGCATGGAGAGCAGAATCTCCTGCAGCTTGCGCCCATAGGTCTTTTCGTTGGACAAGAACAGGTTCCTCGCCAGTTGCATGGTCAAGGTGGACGAGCCCTGCGCCCTGCTGCGGGAGTGGATGTCTCGCCAGGCCGCACCCACCGCGCGCACCAGGTTTACGCCCCAGTTGCGCTCGAATGTCTTGTCTTCGATGGAGAGCAGCGCCTGCCGCAACACTGGCGGGAATGCTGTATAGGGCAGCACCACCCGGCGTTCCAGCGCGAATGAGCCAATCTGGCGCCCACGGATGTCCAGCAGCTCAGTGGTGGCATCGGGACGATAGCGTTGCAACTCGCCGATCTGCGGCAGGTCTACGGAGTACACCAACATCAGCCCGCACATCACGCCAAACAGTGAGGAGAGCCCAAGCAGCACCAGAAACGTAGCGCGGGCAGCAAGGCGCCTCGACTCATGAACCGGGCCATGCAGCAGATCGGTTCCTCGGGAGAAGCGCCCAAAAAGCCGGTGCCACCACCCACGCTTCTGCGGCTCCGGGAACTGCTGCTCGTTACTGAATAAACTGGGCACCGCATCTTCACCTTAGCATGGCAAACCGCTCGATTTCCGCTGTGAATCCCCGTATGCAACCGAACTTGTTGGTGAGCTGGATACGGGGTTTCCGCGCGGAGTCCGGGTCTCTTGGATTGACGACTGGATTAGTCCTATATACAATCCAAATAGACGATTGCTCAGCATTATCAATGTGCTGGATTGGCAATTTATGAGTCCACAGACAATTCCACTCTCCGATCTCGCCGTTGGCACTCACGCGCTCATCTCCAAGATGGGAGACGATCCTCATCTGTGCTATCTGCGATGCATGGGCTTCTGTCCGGGCGCGCATGTGGAGCTGATCCGGCGCGTGTCGGGCGGGGCGCTCTCGATCTACCGCGTGGATGACGCGGATGTCGCACTGCGCCAGGCGACGGCGGCCATGATCTCCGTCAGGATGGAAGGCTGATTGCCAGGATTCCGAACAGTAGCGATTATTGGCCCCCCCAATGTAGGCAAGTCAACGGTGTTCAACCGGCTGACAGGACTGCGCCAGAAGGTAGGCAACTACTCCGGCGTGACCGTGGAGCAGCACGAGGGGCAGATCAAGGGAACGCGCACCCGGCTGCTGGACCTTCCCGGTGTATGGAGCCTGGAAGGCGATGAGAGTGACCTGACGTCGGAAGATCAATGCATTGCGGTGCGCGCGCTGCGCGGCGAGATTGAGGGTCAGCCTCGGCCCGAAGCGGTTCTGCTGGTGCTGGATGCCACACAACTGCATCGCCAGATGACATTGGCTCGGCAGGTGATCGCGCACAAGTTGCCAACTCTGGTGGTGGTCAACATGTCCGATCTTCTGGCCGCGCGGGAGGGCTATCTGGATCCTCTGTCACTGGCCCAGACGCTGAACTCGCCAGTTGCCATGGTGAGCGCCGGAACGGGCAGCGGCATGGATGCGATACGGCGATTCGTCGGCGTGAAGACCGCCTCGGCCAACGGCACACTGCTGCCTGTGATGCAGCCACACGTTGCGCCGCGCCAGATTGGCTGCCCGCGCAGCATGTCGGAGATAGAGAATGAAGGCCTGTACCGCCGACCTCTCCCATCCGAGTGGTCGCGGCGCATCGACCAGGTTGCGCTGCATCCTGTCTTTGGGCCCGCCCTGTTCTTCATCATTACCCTGGGCGTGTTCCAGACGATTTTTCGCGTTGCCGCGCCGGCCAGCGCTCTCTTTCAGAAGATGTTGACCGCGCTCGGCGTGTGGTTCGGCGCATTCCTTCCCGCGGGATTCATCCATTCGCTGGTGATCGACGGCCTGTGGACGGGCGTGGTCTCGGTGCTTACCTACCTTCCGCTGATCCTGCTTCTGTTCCTGGTGATCGCGTTGCTGGAGGACTCGGGTTACATGGCTCGCGCTGCTGTGATTGCCGACCGCACGATGTACCGGTTCGGCCTGAGTGGACGATCGTTTCTGCCTCTGTTGTCTGCGTATGCCTGCGCCGTGCCCGCCATTATGGCCACGCGCACTATCTCCTCTCGACGCGACCGTCTGACCACCATACTGGTCGCCCCATTTATGACCTGCTCGGCGAGGCTGCCTCTCTACACGATGATTATCGCCGCGTTCATTCCGGATCGTCCCGTGGTTGGCCAGTTCCTTGGCCTGCGCGCCTGCGCCATGATGGGACTGTACGGCATTGGGATGGTGGCCGCGCTGGTTACGTCGCGCCTGCTGCACATGTCGTTGCTGCGCAAGGACGACTCGGCCTTTGCCATCGAGCTGCCGGAGTTTCGCCTTCCGCTGTGGCATTCGCTGGGGATCAACCTGTTGGACCGGGCGCGCATCTTCGTCAAACAAGTGGGCACCATCATTCTGGCTACGAGCCTTGCGGTCTGGGTGCTGGCCAACTTCCCGGTGCATCACGGGCAGCTCAGCCCCATTGGGCAAAGCTACCTGGGCGGAATCGGTAACGCCATGGAGCCCGCGCTTCGTCCGCTTGGCCTGGACCGAAACGTAGGCGTGGCGCTGCTGACCGCGTTTGTGGCGCGCGAGACCGTGGTGAGTACGCTGGGCACGCTGTACCAGACGCCTCAGGTTGGCGCCGCACTGCGCGGCTCTATCGGCCTGGCGGGCGCGCTGTCGCTGCTTGTCTTCTTCGCGCTGGCCATGCAATGTACCTCCACACTGGCGACTGTGAAGCGCGAGACCAACAGTTGGCGATGGCCAATCTTCCAATTCGCCTACATGAGCGCGATAGCCTACGTGATGGCCTGGATTACCTACCATCTGAGCTTGTGGCTGCTGTAGATAAAAACTCCCGCGACGCGCACCCTCCTTGCGTGGCAAACTGGTAGACCATGGACAACCGGGACAAGGAACACCTGATTGAGGCGCTGACCCACAACTGGCAGACGGAGATGCGCGGCTTTCACACCTACGATGCGCTGTCGCGTCAGGCGACCGATCCGCAGCAGTGTCGTTCGCTGCACCATCTTGCTCTGGCAGAGCAGCACCACGCCGATCTGTGGGCCAGCCGCCTGACTGCGCTCGGCGCAACCGTGCCCGAGTACGATGGGTCTCCATCCGGCGAAGCCGACTCGCTCTCCAACCGCATTGGCGGCCTCGAACTAGCACTGCGGCGCCTGGAACTGGACGAGAGCCGCGACATTGCCCGCTATGGCAAGCAGATCCAGGACCTGGGCGATCCGCCTACGGTCGACATCCTGCACCAGGTGCTGGAGGACGAGCGCGAGCACTACATCACACTGGGCAACCTGATCCGCCACCACATGCCGCCCACGCAGCTCGATCCCGACCAGGCCAAGCAGGCGCTGGAGCAGTTGGTTGCCGCGCGGTCCAAGGGCCAGCCGAAGGCGGCAAGCTGGATTGGCGACGCCATCTACGGCGTGAACGATGGCCTTGGCGCCATCTTCGGCATCGTCTCCGGCGTATCCGGCGCAACCCTCGGCAACGCCCACTTCGTACTCATCGCTGGCCTCGCCGGGATCTTTGCCTCCTCGCTCTCCATGGGATCGGGCGCATATCTGGCGGCCAAGAGCGAACGCGAGATCTACGAGGCTGAGTACGAACGCGAACGCGAGGCTGTGGAGTACAACGAGTCCGAGGCGCGCGAACTGCTCTCCTTGACCTACCAGATGCGCGGACTGACGGCCGAAGACGCTGACCATTTTGTTGGCCACATCGCCAAGAAGAAGGGCCAGCTTGTGGACGCCCTGGCGCGCGAGCGGCTGCACACGACCGAGGAAGGCTTGAGCAAGCCGTGGGTCTCGGCCACCTCCGGAGCGCTCTCCACCGCCGTCGGGGCCTTTGTCCCGGTGGTTCCGTTCTTCTTCATGTCCGGGATTCCGGCGATCGTCGTGGCTGCCGTTATCTCGCTGATCGCGCACTTCGCCGTCGGCGCGGCCAAGTCCCTCATCACCATCCGCTCCTGGTGGTCCAGCGGCCTGGAGATGACCGCCATCGGAGCCCTCGAAGGCGCTGTCACATACGTGATCGGCATCGGCATAGGCCATCTAGCGGGCTGATAAGGCCATGTCGCCAGAGCAGATGCGCGGTGCGGAGCCAGAGCTGCGCGGAGTGTGATATGTGTATCGGGAGGGAAATTGTAACCTCCATCACAAACTATGAATATCAGCCGTCGCAACTTCATCGCATCCCTTTCTCTGCTGCCAGCCGCGCTGGCTCACGCCCAAAGCCAAGTACCTGCCAACAAGAACATCAAGTGGGCGGTGTCTTCGAACCTGTGGGGATACTTTCCTGGGTCGATGTTCACGGACATGATGGACGTGATGTCGGCGACGGGTTTTCCAGGGATCCGGCTAGCCAACTTTCCCGGTTGCCTGAACAAGTTTGGGATGACGGCGGCGCAACTGCAGACCGAGATGTCGAAGCGGAAGCTGAATGTGGTGACCATCTCGTGGAATAGCCTGTCGGTAGACCCGGCGATGCGCCAGCAGACGCTGGACAGCGCTCGCGAGGCGATGAAGTTTCTGGCGGACTTCGGCGCGAACCATCTGGTGGTCTTCTCGCCGGGACTCAACCGGGGAGGGACGGCCGCGCCGGGAGCGTTCGAGGAGATGTGCAAGCGCTGCAACGAGATTGGCGAGCTGGCCGGCACGATGGGCTTCACCGCCGGAGTACACAACCATCTGGGACAGATGGTGCAGACGCGGGAGCAGATCGACCGGTTCATGACTCTGGTGGACCCGAAGCTGTTCGGCTTCTCGCCGGACACCGCGCACCTGCAACTGGCGGGATGCGATGTGGCGGGGACGATCGATAAGTACAAGAGCCGCATTAAGTTCCTCGATTACAAAGACGCCAAGCTGCCTGCTCCTACGCCAGCACCAACTGCTGCGGCCGATGGGACGGTGGCTGCGAGGCCGGCGGGCGGAGGCGGATTCATCCAGAACATCTACGACCTGGGCGACGGCGAGGTCGATTTCCCCGGTTGCCACCGCATCCTGAAAGGGATGAAGTACAAGGGATGGATCTGCGTCGATCTGGATATTGCTCGGCTTAAGCCAATGGCCGACTATGTGCGCTGCGGCACGTATGTGGTCAAGACGCTGGAGCCGATCTACATGTGACGCGTTGCGATTCGTGGGGGTACCCCCTCCCCCCCCCCTATTTTGCGTATAATAAGCAAAAATAAGGACTTAGAGTTGAATCGAACCAGATGCGATCCTGTAAGATAAACATTCTAAACGACTTAATTTTCAAGATAAACAAAACAAACGGCTTATTGAATCGCCTGCGTGGGGCGAGTGTCACGCAGCCGGTATATCTACTTCTACCCATACTTCTATTCTATGGGTTGGGACATAACTACTATGCCAACTATTTTTCATGGAGAAGTGGTTTATTTGGTGGTAGTTAGGTGGATTTTTGAGTGTCGAGGGTCTTGACAAGCGTGTTTTGCCTGTAAAACCGCAAAAAATAATTCTGGGGTGGTGACATGGGGGTGAGCTGCCACCGCTGAGAGCAAGGAACGCTCTATTATGGGCCCCGTCCAGGGCGCGCGCGGGAGGGGATTTCAGGGTGTTGTGACGTACATCACGGTGACAGTTTTCTGCGACCGATAAGCTGAAAACTCACTCAAGCAAGTGCCGAAGTAACGACAGCGAACGCCTGATACCCAACCGGAGCAACAGTCATGGCCGCGATGTACAAATTACAGGCAACACCCTCCCTTATTTCTGAAGGCAAGTACCGCGGCGAACTGCGCGGCGTAACCTTTGTAGCGACCTCAACGAGCGACATGCAGAGCTGGTTCACGATCAACTGCGGTCAGTTGGAGAGCCCTTCATGGCGATTACCACGCCGCGCATGGCGGAAGAGATGATGGAACGGCTCTATCGCGGCGAGGAGATCGTATTCCCTGGCGGATACGAGCCGGAGCAGTTCCGTAGAGGGTTCCACGCGGCGCCGGAGATGCTGCGCTGCGCGTAGGGTGGGGTGGTTCGATATCCCACCCTTTCGATGAAGCCGAAAGGATGGGGCACCCGGCCTTTGGTTCAGAATGACGAGCAAAGGCACATGCGGGGATTCTTCGCTACACTCAGAATGACAAACAGAAAAACAGAAGCAGATTCCCTGCGGGAATGAAAACAAGAGATAAAGACAAAAAACCCACTCATGTCGCAAAGAACGCGCCATGAATGGGGCCCCCACAGCTAATTCGCGGGAGAGAGAGATTGTTGGTAGAACTCTTCAGGAGTCATTTGAATGTATACACCTGGGTGATTCGGATCGGGCCGTCCAAAGTAGTTCGGGGACCATTTCGTCCCGTCGGCAAAGTAAACATTTAAAAATTGGACCATACAGGTATTTATTCCCTGCATTTCCTTTCTCTGTTTCACTAATTTGCTGTATTGGGCGAAATGTATTCCGAGCGGGATATCCTGTGTCTGGCCAGGAAGTAAGTCAATTTCCGGGTTCTGTGGGATATCCAGCTTTTTCCCCTCACGCGTATACATGCCTGAGGGGGGAGGATTTCCTAAAAAGATGCGGTCTCCAACCATTGACTTACCGTCATCAGCCTCCGGGAAATATACGAAGAGCTGGACCGCAACCGCTTTTCGATCAGAAACATTTCTGATGACCATCACCGAATCCCGGAGCCATGATTCGTCCGCGGAGGCAAACTTCGTGCTCGGCACTACCATCTTGTCATTGAAACGAAATCCGAGAACCTGAATTGGATCTACTGACCTCGGTTCAGATACAACAAAACTCTTTGAAGGCATCGGGGCCTGCGCGGCCTGCGCCCACGCAGCGATATCAAAAGAGGGTGCAAGAAGTATGAAAATGCACAGGATTTGGGCGACGCACTTCAACATTGATTTCATTTGGCCACAATACTAATCCAATTTCGGGAGCAGCCAGAACAATATTTCAGTCGCTATCGCCAGACTGACCAGCAACGGCGGTTGAGGCTCCGTCATGGTACAGCGACCTCAGCGGCTAAAGCCGGAGTCATGGGTGAGTCGGTTACGGCACGGCTGAACCCGTGCCCTTAAGCAAGACGAAATGCAGAAGCAGATTCCCTGCGGGAATGACAAACAAAAGGGACGGGCAACAGCCACGACGGAGATTCTGACTCTGCGAGTCAGAATGACGAACGCGGGAGTGGAGATTCTGAGATGCGCCACGGAATGACAAACAAAAGTACAGAAGCAGATTCCGTGCTGGAATGACAAACTAAAGATGGGAAGATTGAGGAGGTCGTTGGTTCTCGGTTAAGATCGAGAGGAGGGCGAAGGAGGAGATTGCGATGAGTTTGGCGACGGAACGGGAGTCGTGGGTGGATCGGTGGTGGCCGCTGCTGCTGATTTTGTTTGGCGTGATCTTTGTGTCGGTGCTGGTGACGTTTCATCCGGCGATATGACCTGGGGCTAAAGCCCGGTGTTTTTACGCGCGTTATTCGTGGGGTTAAAACCCCACGCTAATCCGAAAAGGCAGAAGCAAAAGACAAATACAGAGATTCTGGCCTTCGGCTTCGCACAGGCCAGAATGACGAACAAAAGGAACAGGCAACAGTCAGAGCCCCCATGGGTTAAAACCCCGTTTCGTTGGGGCGGCGTGTGCCCAGGCTAAAGCCTGGGCCTATCCCAGAAACAACGGCAAGGGCAGAAGATTATCGCCAGACGGACCAGCCGCGGCGGTTGAGGCTGTAGAAGAGTACGGCGAGGCAGGCGGCGCTGAGAGTGAGCAGAGCGCAGCCGGGAACGATGCGGGCGAAGAGCAGGTCGCCCACGCCGAAGAGCATGGCGTAGACCAGGGTGAAGCCGAGTATCCAGTGGAAGAGGTTGTAGCGCAGGGTGGGGTCACCTTGCTCGCGCGCAGCAGCGAAGCGGCGCCAGCCGAGCGCGGCGGGGCGGACGCGGTCGTAGAAGGCTTGCAGGGTGGGCTCGGACTCGGGCTGGGTGGCGAGGGTGACGGCGAGCCAGATGGCGGTGGTGAGCACGGTCGTCGTCAGCATGAGCCATGCGAAGGCGTGCGGGTCGTCCTGATTGAGGGGCGCGAGGGCGAGCGCGGGGTCGAGATGGTGCAGCGCGCGCACCGCAGGTATGCCGAGGTTGCTCTCCAGGGTGAGGGAGATGGTGGCGGCGGCGGTCATGGCGGCGATCTCGGACCAGGCGTTTATGCGCCACCAGTACCAGCGGAGGATGAAGACCAGGCCCGCACCCGCGCCGAGAGCGAGTAGGAACTTCCAGGCGGCGGCGATGGAGGCTCCGTGGGTGAGCATGTAGCCGGTCGCGGTCGCACTCAAGAGTGCGACGAGTATTGTCGCGATGCGGCTGGCGGCGACGTAGTGGTGTTCTGATTTGTGTGGCGCAAGGAAGCGCTTGTAGAGATCGTTGACCATGTAGGACGCGCCGAGGTTGAGGTGCGTTCCGATGGTGGACATGTAGGCGGCGGCGAATCCGGCGAGCATGAGGCCGCGCAGGCTGGGCGGAAGATAGTGGACCATGACCCAGACATAGGCTCCCTCCATGCCTCCCTGGGCGGCGGTGGGATTGGGGAGGAGGACGAGGGCAACGAGCGCGGTAAGAATCCAGGGCCAGGGGCGGAGAGCGTAGTGCGCGATGTTGAACCAGAGGGTTGCGCCGAGAGAGTGCTTCTCGTTCTTGGCGGAGAAGATGCGCTGGGCGATGTAGCCGCCGCCTCCCGGCTCTGCTCCCGGATACCAGGAGGCCCACCAGTTGAGCGAGAGAAGGACGAGGAAGCTGAGGAAGAAGGGCGAGGCGGAGGATGGGATGAAGGCGAGGGTGTCGCGCGGGTGGGCGGCGGTGGAGTGCGCGAGGTCGAAGGCGTGGACCTGCGTGGTCAACTGGTGCATTCCACCGACGGCATGGACGGCGAAGTACGCGAGCAGGATCACCATGGACATCTTGAGGATGAATTGGAGGAAGTCTGTCCAGAGGACGGCCCACATGCCGGAGACAGCGTTGTAGGCGAGGGTGAGGGCGAGGCAGCAGAAGACGGCTTCGAGCTGGTACTTGGTGGATGTGAGGCCGAGGGTGAGGGCGAGGATCTTTACCATGGCGAGGTTGACCCATCCCATGATGATGGTGTTGACGGGGAAGGCGAGGTAGACGGCGCGAAAGCCGCGCAGAAACGTTGCGGGCGGCCCCGAGTAGCGCAGCTCGGCGAATTCCATGTCCGTGAGGACGCGGGCGCGACGCCAGAGGGGAGCGAAGAAAAAGACCGTGAGCATCCCGGAGAGGAGGAACGACCACCAGAGCCAGTTGCCGGCGATTCCCTGGGCGTAGATGAGGCCGGTGACGACGAGGGGGGTGTCCGCGGCGAAGGTGGTGGCGACCATGGAGGTGCCGGCGAGCCACCAGGAGACGTTGCGCCCGGAGAGGAAGAACTCGCCGATGCTGCCCGAGGCGCGCCGCATGTAGAAGAAGCCGATGGCGAGGTTGAGCGCGAAG
>CAIZFH010000206.1 GCA_903932155.1 uncultured Granulicella sp.
AATCCTGTTTCCTGAGCGGATTGCGGACTGGCCGCGACCAGCACCACGACGGCGAACGACAGTACATTGGTCATAAGTCATCTTCCTCCTCCCGGCCAAGGTGGGCGTTCCCGACGCCGCCCCGGCCGGAGCGACCATCGTCAAGCTATGATTGATTCTACTACGCCACGACGGCCAGCACCACGGCCAAGGCGTCCGCGCAGCGGCGGCCCAGCCATTGTTGGCTACTTCATGATAACGTCACATACGGCCAATAGTGCCTCGCCAGCCCTGGTTGTTGCCACCGACCGAAGCTGCTCAGCGAATTGCGACAGCGCCCATGCCTCAACCGGAATTTCGAGTTCCAGTCGCGCAACACTCTGGGGGCGGGCTGTCCATTTTTCGGTTGCCATTCTGACATGAACGACCATGTGGCAAGCCTTATCAGTCGTATAAGCGCGAAGATTGCACGATTTCGAGCCATCGCCCAAACCCGACTCAAACGTTGGCTGGCCCTTGGCCGTAAGACTGAACCTATTTAGGGCATCCGCAAAGTCATTCAGTTGCGGCAAGGTCGTGTAGCAGGTCGATTCGCCAGAGAATTTTCCGTAGGAAAGGGTACATGCAAGCTCAATCATTTCCTCATCACGCCAGATGACGCGAATCGCAAGACCGTGTTTCGCCTCATCTGCGTTCATGCGTATTCCATCATAGCTTGACCAACACAGGGCTGGCCGATGCCGATCTTTCTGAAGCCAGCCAAGCCCAACCTTCGATCCATTTTATCAGGGTGTTCAAGCCAGAACCACGACCAAGGCGTCCCGCCTTGCGGCCAGCCCGTGTTGGTGTTGCCCTATGCCCGGAAAATCAAGTCCAGTCGCTCCTTATCCGATAGACGATGCCTGGGCTCTGCTTCAACAGTGCCTTGGATCGCAGTGTCAAGCCCACTGGCATATTTGGAGATGTCGTAACGCATCGGAAAGACTTCGACAACGGGCAAACCGAGTTGCCGCGACATAACTTCTGGACCGCTTCGAGCGTAGTCTACGTCAAAGTAGCGTGCCAGATCGATCCATTGCCCCTGATGCCAGAGGCTCAACGTCAAGAACTCACGAGTTGCCACCTCGCTACCCAAAGTGACGTTCCCCAAGCATGCTGTCATCGAGGTGTCATTGTGCAATGTTACCGAAACGCCAATAACCCGATTGGAGAGATCAGTCACTGGATACAGTTCAACTGGTCGCACCCACGTCTCGTCCCGGCCTTCGATACCTTCGCTGTCGAGGTCGTACTCCCACACGGGAAACGCCTGAAAGTCTTCGGGTGTCAAATGGTCTACCGGTTTCAGCATATTGTTCGGCTTCGAGCCACACCAACGGGGTTCTAAACTAGTGCTCTGTCTTGCGGGAGGGGTGGCGCGTGGTGTAGCCACAATGACTGACTATACCGCCACGGTCTCTCGACATTGTCAACAAGGTTTTCTGGGCTTGCCGCTTGCGAGGCTTGCCCAGCTTACATCAAACGCGCACACTCCGTGCCCGTGGGTTGCGCGGCC
>CAIZFH010000207.1 GCA_903932155.1 uncultured Granulicella sp.
GACCTCGGCCGACATCTGGTCCGACTCCACAGCAAGTCCAGCCTTGACGTGCTGCGCAACTGAGTTCAGCAGCGCCGCCGCCGTCTCCTGTTCATGCTGTGCAACATCGATCTCTCGTTGGGCATAGAGCACCGCCTGGTACGACTCGACGACGTGCAACACAATCTGTTGGTCCACCGCCTTGGAGGACGACGAGGCGCTGGCGCGGGAGAGATCGGCGCGACGAATCTCGCGCTGTGTCTTGAACGAATCGAATGCTGTCCATGAAGCGGAGAAGCGCGTGGCGAAGTTACCGATCGGTTGGGGACGGTTCAGATCGTTCAGCGCGAAGTCGTTCTGCGTGAACCGGCGCTGCCGCAGCCGCGTTCCGAAAGCGTACACGGGGTCGTCTCCGCGAGAGATGTCCTCCGTAAAGTTCAGATGCGGCAGCAATTGGGTGCGCGCCATCGTGGCCGCAGACCTGGCCTCCTGGCCACCGGCGTTCGCCATCGCAGCCGCGGGATTCTGACCCAATGCCTGATCGATAGCCTGGCGCAACGTAAGTGGTTCTTGCGCAGTGGCCGCCAATCCCCCCATGCAAAGCAGAAGGGTGAGGCCCAGCTTGTGATAAAGACGAGCAATCATTGGAGCAATCCCCTTGGATCGTGCATTCCAATGAATAAAGTCATGAATGATGGAATTCGTTACAAGGAATTCGAATTAATATGCACGAGACCGTCGCACCCGCTCCCCGACGACCTTCAAAGTCACAGGTGATAGAGGAAGAAGATGCCCAGGCAGGTCAACGCAAGTCCGTACCAGCGCTCGAGCATTGCCGACCGGGTCCTGGTCGTTCAACGACCAGACAAGAGCGATTGCATCTGCCTCTCGATTTTGTTCATGTCCGGCTCTCCTTGAAACTCCGCCTGAATCACGCCGTGTCGGTCGATCAGAAAGGTAATTGGCAGACCAAGCACTCCGCCGTAGAGATCGCCTAACTTCACATCCCCCATGGCGACGGGATAGTTCAGTTTCAGCTTATTATTTATGCTGCGCACCAGCGCCGGGTCGTCATCCATGGAGATACCGATGACCTGGAGGCCCTGTGGGCCATACTTTTTTTGCCATGCCACGAAGCTCGGCATCTCAACCTGGCAGGGAGCGCACCATGTGGCCCAGAAATCGAGCAATACCACCTTGCCCCGATAGGCATTGAGATCGAGCCTCTTGTGGTTCAGGTCTGTGCGAACAAACTCCGGCGCTCGTTTGTGAACGAGCGAGGTTGCCGCGCGTGCAGAGCGTGTTCCTCCTGCTGCGATGCAAGCAGACCCCAACAAGAGTATCAACGCGAACCGGCGGAGTGCGAAGGGCCGCGTATGACCCGCCTCCGGCCCAGGGGCAGCGTTCCGGACGATGCGCTGACTAGTGACTGCGTTCAACCGGATAGCCCTTGGCAACCCAATCGGCGCCCAGATTGTTAGCCAGATAGAGAACCTTCACGTTGCTGAAGCCCATGTCGTGCAGTTGCTTGAAGGCAGGACCAA
>CAIZFH010000208.1 GCA_903932155.1 uncultured Granulicella sp.
CGGCAACGGCACCGGCAAATCCACCCTGCTCAAGATACTGGCCGGCATGGAGACGCTGGACTACGGCGAGCTGACGCGCGTCAAGGGCATGACCATCGGCTATCTGCCACAGGACGGCCTGGCCATCAGCGGCAAGACCGTCTTTGCGGAGTGCCTCTCCGTCTTCGACCACCTCCATGCACTGGAGCACGAGGCCGAGGAGATCACCCATACGCTCTCCACCGCCGACCCAGAATCCCGCGAGTATCGCGCCGCCGCCGACCGCTACTCCGACATCGCCGACCACCTGCATGTCCACGACATCTACACCCTGGACTCGCAGGTTGGCGCCGTGCTCGGCGGTCTGGGCTTCAACAAGGAAGATTGGGAGCGCAAGACCGAGGAGTTCTCCGGCGGATGGCAGATGCGCATCGCGCTGGCCAAGCTGCTGCTGCAAAAGCCTTCGCTGCTGCTACTCGACGAGCCAACCAACCACCTCGATCTGGAGAGTCGCAACTGGCTGGAGAACTATCTGCACGACTACCCCAACGCCTACATCCTCATCTCGCACGACCGCTACTTCCTCGACGTCACGGTGAACAAGACCATCGAAATATGGAACAAACGGCTGCACACCTACCATGGCAACTACGAGAAGTATCTGCTGCAGAAGGAAGAGCGCCGCACCCAGTTGATGTCCGCCTACAAGAACCAGCGCGACCGCATCGATGCGCTGGAGTCCTT
Source organism: uncultured Granulicella sp. (assembly GCA_903932155.1). Lineage (GTDB taxonomy): Bacteria > Acidobacteriota > Terriglobia > Terriglobales > Acidobacteriaceae > Edaphobacter. The sequence continues at coordinate 724 of CAIZFH010000208.1, forward strand.
CATCAACCGCTTCCGCTACCAGGCCACCAAGGCCAAGCAGGTGCAGTCGCGCATCAAGGAGCTGGACAAGATTGAGCGCATCGAGGTGCCGGAAGAGGAAGCCACCATCCACTTCACCATTCCGCAGCCGCCCGCGTCGGGACGCACGGTGATCGAGGTAGCACATCTGTCGAAGGACTATCCGCTGCCGCCCGTCGATGGGGGCCCGGCCGGAATTAATCACGTTCTGCGGGATGTGAGCTTCCAGATCGATCGCGGTGATCGCATTGCGCTGGTGGGCGCCAACGGCGCGGGTAAATCCACCTTGATCCGTCTGCTCAGCGGCCTGGAACCACCCACCAGCGGCACGGTTCGCCTGGGACACAACGTCCTCGCCGACTATTTCGCGCAGGACCAGTACAAGGTGCTCGACCCTGCCGCAGTGATGCTGGACGACATCAGCGGCATTGCGCCCAAGGTCCCTGTAGTCGAACTACGTTCGCTGCTCGGCTGCTTCATGTTCTCCGGCGACGACGTCTTCAAGCCGCTGGGCGTCCTATCCGGCGGCGAGCGCAATCGCTACGCCATGGCCAAGATGCTGGTGTCGCCCGCCAACATGCTTCTGCTGGACGAGCCAACGAACCACCTCGACCTGCGGGCCAAAGATGTATTGCTCGAGGCCATCGCCAACTTCACCGGTACGGTGCTCTTCGTCTCCCACGACCGCTACTTCATCGACGGACTGGCAACGCGCGTCTTCGAGGTGGAAGACCATCGCGTACACATCTACCCCGGCAACTACGAAGATTACCTGTGGCGCAAATCCGGCGGCCCGGAGAAAGTCGCCGTCTCGCTGTCAGATTCCTTGAAGCAACACACTCCTGCTCCAGCACCACCGGAACCGGTGCCAGCGACCGAGCCGATGCAAGCCGCCGCACACGCCAAGCGCCTCAATCCCATTAAGATGAAGCAGTTGGAAGACCGCCTCACTACCATCGAACAGGAACTCGTCACGCTTGACTCCCGCATCGACGCCGCCGAGCAGAGCCTCGGCCACTACGTTTCGGCGGAAGTGTCGCAGCAAACCGCCGTCTTGCTGGACGAACTCCGCGAGCGACGCACTTCCCTGCTGGCCGAGTGGGACTCCCTCGCCTCCAATCTGGAAGAGCAGAGCGGCCCATCCAACGACTGAGTCGGAAAACGGTTGCGCCTAGCTATTGGCTCCGCTCAGGAACATCCGGTTCCAACGCAGCAGCGGCGACCCGGCATCGATCTCCCGGCGCTCCGGCTCTGGCAGTGCAAAGTAAGCCGTCCACAGTACAAGAATCACGCAGAACACAACGCCATTGATCAGGTTGTATGTCCGATACACACTGAGATGGACCGCAAGCCACCAGGCCTGCACCAGATCGGCTATCGCCAATACGCCCATACCGAGGCCAACGCCGAAGATCTTGCTGCCACCCGAGATTCCCGCAGGTCGCATCGCGCACAAGACGACCAGCAGCATGCAAAGCGTGAGTATGCTCTGGTTCCATTGTAGGTGCGAGATTGCAGCAATCAGGTAACTTGCGACCGTCCTTTGCGGGGCGAATGCCCTCCCCACGGTCGCTACAACTAAAATACCGGCCACCACGCAGAAGACGATTGATCCGAACTGCTGCAAGCCTTTAAGCGGCTTCATGGTAAGCCGGTAGATGCTGTACATAATCAACGGCGCGAGCACGGACTCAATCGCATAAGCTGTCCAATAGATATAGAAATAGGCCAGATACGCGGTGTGATGGTTCTGTCTATATATGGAGTACAAGAGTAGCAGGATGCTATCCGAGACTGCTCTCACCGCCAGCAACGACCCCATCGCCCAATAATCTCTCCACTGTCCCTTGGCTGTGATGAAGTATAGGGCAATGATGCAGATGGCTATCTCCAGATAGCCCATAAAAGTCAGAAGCGATTGTGACACCATGCTCGCCAATCCCCCTTGTTTAACCGAGGCCTGTTAGCCGATCATAGCCGATACCACATCCTCCGCCATTCCCCACTTTGCGTATCACACCAGATACCGTGCAATTCACATCCCCTCAGCACCCTTCCCTTAGCCGCTGCGCAGCCGTTTGGGCAGACCCGCCTTGCGCACGCGCTCCTGTGCTGCGTCCAGGTCGTAGGGTACGCGGCGGAAGACCGCCTCGCGCGCCAGCCTGCACTTCGTTACGCACGTATTCGTTGCAACATCTGCCATTTGCTTTCACCCTCCGTTGTTAGGTGCCCCATTCGCGACAGACCTTGACAACACAACAAGTCAGAGTACTTCAGGGGAGCGCTCAGCATGATGGTTATTAATGGCGGATATATCGTGGGCCACATACATTTGCTCGACCCAAACATGGTCTCGAAAAATCCGGCGATTGAGAGCATACCAATGGTCAATCTTTACCCCATGGCTTTCGTTATTGAATTCATCGATCGCCAGACGTTCCCCTGCAAAACGGTGACACGCATGTAAACAAATGTCATCGAAATACAGGATGACGCGCCGGAGCATCTGGCTATTCGAGAGTTTCAGGATTTCTAGTGCCTGCTTCGTGGACGAATAGAGATCAAGATCCATTGCGAGGAATCCCAGCGGGCAGTCTTGCCGCTTCACAAACTCTGGCACGGTTACGAACACATCTCCCAGTATCAGTTCCGTGCTGGGTAAGAGCCGCGCACGCAGCCATTTTTCATCCATGGGAAAATCACCTTCAATGAACCTATCTGGATGATCTCGGTAATCTCCTTTGGTAGGCGGAAGGCCGATGCCTGTATCAAACCCGGCAACTTTAATTCTGACCCCCGTCTCCTTCTCCACCATTTGCGCATATTCCTGCATCGCTAGCAGACCGTGACCTCGCGCCACGCCGAATTCGATGGCATAGATCTGATTGGGATTTATCCCTTTGAGTCCCTGATTCTTTAGTTTCATCGGTTTCCGCCTTCGCTTTTTTCTTGCGCTGGCGTGGTGATTTGACCTTCTCTGCGGGCCTATAACGCAGTACAACGGTGACGATTTTATCGAGGATTTTAGGTGGCTTCATTGTGTCAACCTCGCGTAAGTCAGACGCTTTCCGTCAACGCCTTGGATGAACGAATCCAGCCGCGCCAGAGTGTGCTCTGCGACGTTGCCAGCGTTCAAGCGGAACGCAACCTCATCAACATAGCGTCCAAGGTGCTTAGGGGAGACGTGGTGCCATGTGCCGTAGATTCCACGCTTCAACAGCGCCCAGACGCTCTCAATCGAGTTCGTATTGACCTCGCCACGCGCATACTCGCCCGCGCCGTGGTTGACCGTCTTGTGGTTGAACCAAAGGCCGTCAAGACCCTCATAACCCAGCGCCTCATCGGTGTGAACCATCGAACCAGGCTTGACGTTCGCGTGGATCGCGCCCTGCAAGCTACGGGAGTCAGTGCCTTCGATAACCATGCCACGAACGCGGCCAGTGGTGCGCTCACGCATCCCAAGCACGACGGCCTTACCGACCGAACCCCGACCAGCCTTCAGCTTCTTATGCTCATGTTTGTTCGCTTCCTTACCGCCGACAAAGGTTTCGTCCACTTCGATCAGACCAGCAAGGCGATCATCCTTGCCACCTTTGCCCAGGCAAGCCTCACGGAGCCGCTGCAACATGAACCATGCTGTCTTCTGTGTCACTCCAATCTCCTTAGCGAGTTGCATGGACGAGATGCCTTTGCGGGCGGTGACGAGCAGATACATTCCATAGACCCATTTATGCAGGGGAATGTGGCTGCGTTCGAAAATCGTGCCAGTACGGATGGTGAAGTCCAACTGGCATTTATTGCAGCGGTAGAAGCCCTCGCGTTTGCGGGCTGTGATTCGGTCTTGACCGGCGCACGTCGGGCAGGTCGTACCCTTCGGCCAAAGGTTGCGTTCAAGATAGACCCGTGCCGTCGATTCATCGGGGAACATTGCGAACAGTTGAAAGGTGCTGATTGTGGATCGGCTCATATGCGAACCCAACCCTTCTTCACCAACTCCGCCGCCGCCGTCTCGATTCCATCGGCCATGATAGAGAGACGACCCTTTGTGTGTTCCATTGTCCCTAACTCATATACAGAGCAGCAGAGGTCACGGTTCAAGTCCTGTTGCGAGTTGGGTGACTCCGCAATAGCGCGGCGCGGGTTGAGGCGGTTGACGAAGAGCCGGAATGTCTTGGGCTGTTGTGAAAGTAGACCTTGGCTGGCGAGTGCCGTGCGCTCGATTTTTCGAGCAGCGCGGCGGCGGACATCGGAGGGTGAAAGTCGCATTGTCATGTTAGTTCACCTCCGCGATAGAGTTCAGTGCGGCTTCCAACTGTGCCATGTCTTGGAACGCCCAAGCCTTCGCCAAACCGTCCCACCGCGCTCCCGCCGCCCTGAGCGCGTCTTTGATGGGGTAGGTCTTGCCAGCGACGGCTGGGCGGCTATCCCAGTTAGACTTCGTGACCGGCCCGGCTGCTCCGACGATGAGGCCGAGATAATTGGCCTTGGCTTCGATGTTTTGGCTAGTAGTGCTGTATGCGACGAAGTGGATCATTTTACCGTCTCCGGGAGGCTGGTTGCCTCTAATGTTTCTAAGGTACTTGAGTCCCGCACTAATGTCAAGAGTTATTTTCAACTATTTTTCGAATCAGGGACTCAAAGGGATAAATCCCATCTGATTGATACCACTACTCTTGGCCAAGTCCGCCGCCGCGAGAATGCCACAAAGATAATGCGGACGGCTTACAGCGTCCCACCGATCATAGGTATGCACATCTACTGGAAGATGCTTGATAATAGCTCGGACAACTTCCCGAAAAGGCTGGAGCTTTCCAAGCTGCCGTAGGTTCCAAAGAATGTTCATGTGAAGATATTCTCACAGTTAAAGCCATTCTCTATGACTGAGATATTGAGTATGTCTTACCACGATGAAGTCCGAGATTGGTTGCCACAGACGGTTCCGTTGGTTATGGACGGTCACTTCCCCTCAGCACCCTTCCCTTAGCCGCAGCGCCAGCCGTTTGGGCAGGCCCGCCTTGCGCACGCGCTCCTGTGCTGCGTCCAGGTCGTAGGGTACGCGGTGGAAGACCACCTCACGCGCTGCGCTGTCGTAGATTGCAAACGCCGCACGCCAGTCAAAGTCGCGCGGCTGACCCACCGCTCCGGGATTGATCAGGTAGCGCACCTCCGCGGCAATCGGCAGCGTCCACATCTGGCTTCCTTCGCGGCTGGCATAGTGTGGCCGCAGCTCATGCCAGTCGTGTTCCTTCTGGGCAAACCCGCACTGGATGTGGGTATGCCCTACAAACGCAATCTGCGTTGCCATCTGCTGTAGTGGTGCCCATGCATCGCGCATGTTGTGGATGTAGTGGTCCTCATGCAGCGGCGATCCGTGCGCCAGGGTCACGCGCGCCTCATCCTCCGGCGTACGCTCCGTCTCCAGCGGCCCCTGCGGCAGCGCGCGCATCCACTCCAGGTTCTCCGCGCTCATCTGCTGCATCGTCCACTTGGCCGAAGCCCGCGCCATCGGATTGAAGTTCCGCGTGGAGGTGAGCCCGCAGCAGATGCGGTCGTGATTACCCCGCACGGTCAACGTCGCCAGTGGCCGAATCATCTCGACTACCTGGTTCGGACTGGCCCCATAGCCCACCATATCGCCCAGGTTCCACAGCGCGTCCCACTGGCCGGCCGCGTCCAGCACAGCGGCCAACGCCTCCAGATTTCCATGTATGTCGGAGAGAACAAGAACGCGCATAGGGGGGATCGATTCGTGCCACAAAGCACGAATCCTCAGTTTATCGCAACGAAGTCTTACCTTGCCTAGTCGCGCAATCAGATCTGCGTCGCCATCCATGCCAGCGGCCGCGTACGGTCGGTCGCCATCGTCGGCGCCGAAGCCAGCAGCCGCCGCGTGTAGGCGTGCTGCGGGTTGGCGAAGAGATCGCGCGCGCCGGCCTGCTCCACGATGCGCCCCTGCTGCATCACCGCCACGCGATCGCCCGGCTGGTCGCATGCCTGCGCCACCACGGCAAGATCGTGCGAGATGAATAGCATGGAGAGGCCATGCGTCCGGCGCAACTCCTTCAGCAGCGCCAGAATCTGCGCCTGCACCGTCACATCGAGTGCTGTAGTCGGCTCGTCGGCGATCAGCAATCTTGGACGGTTCACAATCGCCATGGCAATCAAAATCCTCTGGCGCTGTCCGCCGGAGAACTGGTGCGGATAATCGCGCGCGCGCCGCTCCGGCTCCGGCAGCGCCACGTCGCGCATCGCATCGAGCACAAGCCGGTCGACAGCCTTCGAGGACAGCTTTGGATGGTGCGCCCTCACCGCCTCGGCTATCTGCGCACCCACTCGCATCACCGGGTTCAATGCCGTCATAGGCTCCTGAAAGATTAGGGCCACGTCGCTGCCCCGGCGCCGGCGCATCTCACGCTCGGGCAGCGCCAGCAGATCCACCTTATCCGACGGGTGGCTCCCATCTGGATTCTCAGATGTGGGTTCAGAGAACCAAATCCTCCCCGATGCACTCGCCTGCACCGGCAGCAGTCTCATGATCGCCAGCGCCGTCGCCGATTTGCCCGACCCCGACTCGCCCACCACACCCAGCGTCTGTCCGGCGGCAATCTCAAACGATATCCTATGCACCACTTCACGCCCGCTGAAACCAATCGACAGGTCCTCGACCCGCAGAATGGGCGGTGAGTCTGTGGCAGGCGGTGTGCCATTGCCGGAAGCGGAGGTTGTGTTCACTTTGTAGATGGTAGAGCATTCCCAGCGTGTTGGAAGATGGTGCGAACGCATGGCGGTCCGCTCACGATACTCTGAGATGAGACGGTGTGGGCACAGAGCGCGTCTAACTGTAAGCAGAAAGCAGAGCATGAGCCAATCTCGCACCCAGCGCGGCCTGTATCCCCTTGCCCCAGCAATGGGTGTGCTGCTGCTGTGTGTTACCGCGATCGCGCCCCTGAATGCCCAGACCCACAAGGTGGCAACGCCGGAGAAGGTGGTCCGCGCGGTTGCCGTCTACGAGTGGACTGGGGAGATGGCCAAGCCCGCCGCCAGCCGCCTGATCCCGGTCTCGCTCTATATCGACAGCAAGTTGGAAGACGCCGACGTCTACCTCGCCCGGCCTGTGCCCTTCGCACTGGACACCGGCAATGTATACGAGGTTGACCGGGCAGGAGTGTCGCTAGGCACGCTCAATCTGGTTTTTGCCCGCCACCTGGTGGCCCCCGCGATGGCCACCACCAGCTACGACAACGGCTGGTTTGGATACGGCAAGTTTATCCCCCCTGCCCCGCCGGTACAGTCCACGCTACAGCCCTCCAGGACGCTGGGCGTGATAACCGGCATCGACGAGGATGACGATCGGCCTCACTTCTCGGCGCGCTCCGCAACCCCCGGCACCGGCGACGCGGCCACCCCCACGGCGGGGACGTCGGCACCCTCCGGCACACCTGCCAACGATCCCGATCGTCCGACGCTGCACCGCAGCACCAGCACGCCCGACAAGACCACCTCGTCGAATTCCAGCGACACCCCGGCCAACGACCCCGACCGCCCAACACTGCGCCGCCACAGCCCGCAGGAGGCCGATAAGAGCAGCACGGACAAACCGGGCGGCAGCGACGACGTCGCCTCGCTGAACGACGATCCCAACCGGCCACTGCTGCATCGCGGCAAGCCAGTGGCAGCGCTCACCGAAGCGGATATTCCCAAGCTCAACGGCCTTCCCCGCGATCAGGACCTGCACCAGTTGGTCGCCGTATCCGACGCGGCGAACCGCATGCCGCACGACTTCACGCGCGCTTGGCAGGATGAGGCCGAACACCAGGCCATCCTCGCCAAGATGCAGGCCGCCGCACGCGCGCAGCTCGCCGCTTACGAGGCCGCCAATGCGCCTGCCGCCATCCCTGTAGTCGCGCCCGCGACGCCCGTGACGCGCAAGACCACCGGCAAGCAGCCGCGCACGGCGACTCCACAGACGGCTCCGCCAGCCGCTTCACCCGAGCCGCTCCTGGAGGAGCAGTTGACGGGATACATGCTCAGTTACGGCGGCGCGCCCACCTACGTCTACTCCGCGCACACCGATGGCCTCGGTCCCGCGCTGCGCTTTGTTACCGTGGTGGCGCAGGTCGACAACAACGGCGAGCCCGAGATTGCCATCAAGAGCGTCACCGACGCCGCCCACCTGGACCGCGCGCCGCGCATGAAGCTGGTGGATGTAGTCGACGCGGAAGCCTCCAACCGCGCCAGCCTGCTCTTCGAGCTGCGCGCCCAGAACTCCCGCCAGTTTGCGCTCTATCGCGTGATCGGTGCGCGCGCCGACCAGACCTTCCTCACCGGCTCTACCCAGTAACGCACTCTAATTCGCCGCAGGCGCTGCCGCCGGAGGCATTGCCGCTGGGGGTGCGTTGGTAGGCGACGCATTCGCTGGCCGATTGCCCTGCTGCCGCGGAGGCGCAACGTAGACAGACGGATGCTTCTCTCCACGATGACAGGTGCCGCAGGTGACCGGGTTGGTGTCCTTGCGGTTCGTGATCTGCGCGAGGTACTTGGTGTTGACATCGCCGGTCATCTGGATCATGAACCGTGCCGTCTCCTTCACCGGGTTGCCGTCGGAGGCCCTGTCCTCGCGCTTCGTGACCGGGTCCGCGGGCGTGTGACAGAACTCGCACTCGACGCCCAGGTCGCCCGAGAACTGGCGCATTAGCTTGCGCAGGTCGTCGCGAGAGATATTGTCCGGCAGCACCTTCAGGTTCTTGAATCCCGGTGCAGCGTTCTGCGTGCCGGGCGCGGCGGGAGCGGCGGCAGAAGCAGGTACGCGTGGCGCGGTTGGTGCGGTCTGCGCGGAAGCCGAAAGAAGAAGGACAAGTCCCGCGCAAAGCACGGGCACACAGGTGCGAAGAGATGGATTCATGGTTTCAGTACCTTAAGGGAAGTGAGAATGGGGGCCTTCCTCAAGGTCTACGGAGAACTCGCGCGCCTGTCAAGCCGTTCGCTTACACACGCGTCCTTGGGCACCCGCGCTGAGCAGGCCATTCTCACCGATTCCTCCCAGCAAACTGCACCCATTAGTCCGCGATGCCTACGTCCGGCACATCGACGCCAAGCGCCGTGGCCAGCGCAATCTGATGGTCCTGCTCCTGCATCAGGATCTCGCGGATGTGTTCCGCGGTGGCGAACTCGCCAAGTTCGTCGCACTGCTTCACACGGCGGCGATAGTTGCGAATCGTCGTGTTCTCGTTGTCCAGGTCGAAGCGCAACATATCCTCGGCCTTCTGCGAAGTCTTCACCGGCTTGGGAACCGTGGTCGGCATGCCGCCCAGATAGTCGATCTGGTTGGAGAGAATGATGGCGTGGGCCAGCTCCTCGCCCGCATGCACGGCAAGTTCAGCGGCGATGTTCATATACGCCGCACCCTTCAGCACCTGCGAGTAGTTGACATAGCCGATGATGGCCTGAAACTCGCGCGACAGGTCTTCGTTCAGCAGATCGATAAGCTGTTTGCGGGTAATGGACGCGGCGGGTGCGTTTGCGTTCTTCGTGGGCATTTCATCTCCAGGAGCGATGAGTATCTGGTGCCCCATCGCCTCAGGAATTGAGATGCAGAAAATCGCCAGGGAGGATTCCGCCTGCAAGAGCGGACTCGCCTATAGCGGAACATTCTTCAGCCACTCGCGGAAGGCCGGCCCCAGGTCCCGGCGCTTCAGCGCCAGCTCCACGGTGGCCTTCAGGAAGCCCAGCTTGTCTCCCGCATCGTGTCGCGTGCCCTCGAAACGGTAGCCGTATACCTTCTCATGCTGGAGCAGCGCCTGGATCGCGTCTGTGAGCTGTAGCTCACCACCCGCGCCCGGCTTCACGCCCTCGATCATCTGGAAGATGCGCGGAGTCAAAACATAGCGTCCGGTAATGGCGTTGGCCGACGGCGCGTCCTCGAACTTCGGCTTCTCCACCAATCGCTTCACCTCCATCAGGCGCGGGTTCCCCGCCACGGGAGTGCAATCAAGGCAGCCGTAGTTGGAGATTGCCGGCCCCTCGATGACCTCCGACGCCAGAATGCTCGCCTGGGTCGCCTCGAACGCCTCCACCATCTGCTTCATGCACGGAACCGTGGAGTCGATGATGTCGTCGGGCAGCAGCACGCAGAAGGGTTCGTCGCCCACCAGTTCCTTCGCCATCAGAATCGCGTGGCCCAGGCCCAGCGGCTCGGCTTGTCGCGTGTAAACAATCTTGGCCAGCTTCGACAGCGAACGAACCGTCTCCAGTAGCGCCTGCTTGCCCTTGGCGGCCAGCGCAGCCTCCAGCTCCGGGCTGGAGTCGAAGTGGTCCTCCATGGCGGCCTTGTCGCGCCCCGTCACAATGATGATCTCGGTGCAGCCCGCGGCCACCGCCTCCTCCACCCCATACTGAATCAGAGGCTTGTCCACAAGGCACAACATCTCTTTGGGGATGGACTTGGTGGCGGGCAGGAATCGCGTGCCCATGCCTGCTGCAGGAAAGACGGCCTTGCGGATCTTCTGTTGAATCATGGGAAGCGGGTCCCTCGCCGCCAACTTCAGATGACATCCTAGCAAAGCTGTAGCACCACGCGCCGCAATTCCGACGGGGTGCCCCCTGGTCTGAATTGTGTGATATGGGATCAGACCAATTCTAGCTAAGCGTCTCCATCAGCTTGTTGACGGTGCGGTTGAGGTCCTTGTCGCTGCGGCGGTGCTCGTCGATCTTGCTGATGGAGTGCATCACGGTGGTGTGGTGCTTGCCGCCGAACTGGCGTCCGATCTCCGGCAGCGACGCCTCGGTGAGCTGCTTGGCCAGATACATGGCGATCTGGCGCGGCACCACGATCTGGCGGGAGTTGTTCTTCTGCTTCAGCTCGGCCACGCGCATACCGAACTGCTCCGCCACGGCGCGCTGAATGGCCTCGATGGTGATCTTGCGCACCTGGGTGTCGATGAACTGTTTCAGGCACTGCTGCGTGACGGCCAGCGTAATCTCCACGCCATGCATGCTGCACCATGCGATAAGCCGCACCAGCGCACCCTCCAGCTCGCGCACATTGGTGCGCACGTTGGACGCGATGAAGAGCGCAACTTCGGTGGGAAGGTGGGTCTGTTCGGACTCGGCTTTTTTCTGGAGTATGGCGACCTTGGTCTCCAGGTCGGGCGGCTGGATGTCCGCGATCAGCCCCCACTCGAAGCGCGAGCGCAGGCGGTCCTCGAAGTCGGCCAACTCCTTCGGCGGGCGGTCGCTGGCGATGACGATCTGCTTCATGCTCTCGTGCAGCGCGTTGAAGGTATGGAAGAACTCCTCCTGGGTACGCTCCTTACCCGCAAGGAACTGGATGTCGTCGATCAGCAGCACGTCCACGTTGCGGTACTTGTCGCGGAAGCTGGTCATCTTGTCGTAGCGCACAGAGTTGATCATCTCGTTGGTGAACTTTTCGCCCGAGACGTAGCAGATGGAGGCCTGCGGCTGGCGGCGCTTTACATCGTGCCCGATGGCATGCAACAGATGGGTCTTGCCCATGCCCACGCCGCCGTAGAGGAAGAGCGGGTTGTAGGCCTTGGACGGACGCTCGGCGACGGCCTGCGACGCAGCCATTGCGAACTGGTTGCCGCTGCCGATCACAAAGGCGTCGAACTGGTAACGCGGGTTGAGCTGTGACGCCGTGTTCCAGTCGAAGCGCGACTGCTCGGGAGCTGGCGCGGTCGATCCGTTCATCCGGCGCGTTCGCGGCGCGTTCGGGTTGTGGCTCGAGACAGGAGCGAATCCACCGTCTTCGCGCACACGCGGCGCACTGGGGTCCTGCGCGGGAGTGGTAAAAACCACCGTGTCGATGTCCAGCGCCAGGTTGTCAATGGCCTCTTGAATCAGGTCGGCGTACTTCTCGCCCAGATGCTGGAACTCTGCCGATGGAATGCGCACATACAGCGTCTTGCCGGCGATGTGGGAGAAGCGCGTGGGCTTCAGCCATGTCTCGTAGGACTGGCGATTGATCTTCTTCTCAAGCGCGGCGAGGATGCGCACCCATTGATTCAATACCGCTGTGGCTGTGGGAACGAATGACATACTTTCAATTCCTTCTCGGAGTTTGCTCCAAGTATTTTTTGTTCTGAACGTATCAACCGACCCGAAATCTAACAGAGAATACGACTGCAACGGCAACACTACACCCGCACCGCAGAATAGCGAATGGAGAGAACAACTATTTGCTGGAGGTCTCCGCTCCGGTTCAATGCCCCAAGGCGAAGAGGAACGACTATGCCAACCAAAGTGCAATTCAGAAAAATTTGAAATTCAACTTTGGTAAGCGGGTTTGATAGTAGCACGGAAAACAGAGACTGATTCAAGTGTTCGAGAGATAAATATTTTGTTGCACCATTCCTTGTGAAGAATGCTTCTTCTCGTCTTAACTTGGGTCACCCGTCACACCATCCAACCCCACTCTGGGCCTTCGTCCATTCATATTATTTTGCAGCCGCCGCCAATCCCCGGTATACTGAAAGACTGTTGCAGATGCAGCTTTCAACAAGATTGAGCAGGAGCCGAATCGAATGCCGAAGCGTACCTTCCAACCCAACCGCCGCCACCGCGCCAAAACTCACGGGTTCCTTACCCGCATGAAGACCAAGGCGGGCGCAGCCGTGTTGAGCCGCCGACGTGCCAAGGGACGCCACAAGATCGCCGTCAGCGCCGGCTTCCGCGACTAACCCATACTCTCTGTCCTCGGGATCGTCCAGCAATGCCTGCCAACGTAGAGGCAAATCGCAGCATGACCGAGATGAGCCGATGCATTCCAATCCAAACCAAGATTGAGTGGCCCGCCACCCGTCTGCGCAAGCACGCGGACTACCAGCGCGTGTATCAGGCAAGCCGCAAGCAGTTCGGCAAGCAGATGAGCTACTTTTATGCGTTGCGCCCGGCGCTTGGCGCGGACGGAACTTTAGTGCGTGGCGTGAGCACGGAAGCTGCGAGGGTCGGCCTCACCGTGGGCAAGGTGATGGGCAAGGCAGTCGACCGCAACCGCATCAAGCGGAGGATGCGCGAAGCGGTGCGCAGACAGCTTCCTCTGCTGCAAGCCCCAGTCGACTTGGTGCTTCATCCCAAACGCAGCGTCCTCGATCTTGACTTCGCAAGCCTGGAACGCGAGGTGGCCGCCGTCTTCCGCGCAGTCCACAAGGCCACGCACAAGTGACGCTGCACGCGGAACCGGCATCGCCCGTAGGCGCTGAATCTGTGGAGGCAGAAGCCATGAGCGAACGCGCCCAGCGCTTTGCATTCCGGGTTTATAAATCAGTGTTCTCTCCTGTACTGCAGGCCATCAGTCCATCACGCTGCCTGTATCTTCCCACCTGCTCGGAGTATGCCTATATCGCCGTCAGCCGGTTCGGATGGTTGCGCGGATCGTGGATGGCGCTGCGCAGGCTGGCGCGTTGCCATCCCTGGGGCAAGGGCGGCCTCGATCCGGTGCCCGAGCGCAATTTGCCCTATCCAGCGACCTCGAATTCCTGCGGCTGCAACCAAAAGGACGCAGACCATTTACCATAGAGAACAGGCTGGCAGTCCCACGGCCGCAACCTCCAGCACCCCATTCAGATAGGAAGCCTCACTTGGCAGAGTTCAACAACCCCAATCAACAAGGCGGACAAGACGGCCAGACGCTGATGACGACGATGATTGTCGTGGTGGCAATCATCCTCGGTTTCCAGTTTTACCGGTCGAAGACCACCCCCCCGCCGTCCACCACGCCGCCGCCCATCGCCGCACAACAGGTGCCTTACCAACCCGAGCCCGCGACAGGACCCGCCGCCGTGGCCACGCCTCATGCCGCCGCCGCTGCTTCCGCCGTCCCCACGGTACTGGCAGCAGCGGAGCAGACCACGGTCGTCGAGAACGATCTATACCGCATCACATTTTCCAACCGCGGCGCCCAGGTCACCAGCTGGGTGCTGAAACAGTTCAAGAGCCTGGACGGACAGCCGCTCGACCTGGTGCATGCACAGGCAGCCAAACTGGCAGGCTATCCGCTCTCGCTGTACACCAGCGATGGTTCCAAAGTGCCCATCGCAGCCGTATCGCGCAATGGCGGCGTCGTGACCCTGGTGTCTTCGGGAAATCTGCCCGCCGAGATCAACGGACGCGCTGTCGCCGTCAGCGGCGTCTCCGACAGCAGTTACAACGGAAGCTATGTAGTAAAGCTGACCGCACCCAATGCGTTGACCTATAAACAGGACTACGGGGACAACGGAAGCAGCTCCGGCGGAACCCTCTCCACCCTGAACGGATCGACCGGTGACGCATTGAGCCAGGCGCTGTTTGTGCCGTCAGCAACGGGCACGCTCACTGCGCCTGCCAGCCTGATCTTCAAGTATTCCAACGGCGACCTGCAGGCCACCAAGACCTTCACGTTCGACGCCAGGACCTATGCGCTGCACGCGGAGGTTTCCGTCACACGAGCCGGAGTTCCTGTTCCGGCCCTGCTGAGTTGGCCGGGAGGTTTCGGCGACCAGAACGAAACGCCCAATCAGACTGCCTACAGCAATGCGCAGTTTGACGATTATCGCAATGGCAGCTTTGACCATACCGACGCCAGGAAGGTCAACCCAGGCGATGTGCAGGCCGGCCCGTTCGACTTTGCCGGAGTGGCCGATCCCTTCTTCGCAGCCGTCTTCCTGCCTGATACTCCGTCCACCGCAACCGTCACCACGCTGCGCAACGATCTGGATGTATCGAAGACGATCAAGCGGGTGGGCTTCGGCGCAGATTCGCCGCCCAGCAAGGCGATGGTGGAGCCGGTTGTGGGTGTAGCGCTGGGCGACAGCAGCGGCCCGGTTCAGACCCGCGTCTACGTCGGTCCAAAGTCGATCGGCGTCCTCAAGAGCATTCACGCCGCTGACCCTAAAGTGAGCCTGGAACCGGTTCTTGAGTTCGGCTTCTGGGGGCCCATCGGAAAGTACCTCTTTCTGGCCCTGCAGGCGATCCACACCTACATTGTTGGCAACTGGCTGGGCGGCTCCTGGGGATGGGCCATCATCGTCCTCACCGTGTTCATCAACTTGCTCATCCTGCCCTTCCGGGTCAAGACCATGCACAGCGCGCTGAAGATGCAGCGCATCCAGCCGCAGATGGACGCCATAAAGGAGCGCTACAAGAAGTACAAGGTCACAGACCCCAAGCGCAGCGAGATGAACGCCGAGATCATGCAGTTGCAGAAGGACAACGGCGTCAACATGTTCGGCGGTTGCATCCCCCAGCTCATCACCATGCCGCTGCTCTTCGCCTTCTTCACCATGCTGCCCCGTGTGGTGGATCTGCGCCTGGCCCACTGGCTGTGGCTACCCAATCTGCAGGCTTCCGACCCGTATCACATCCTGCCCATCTTCATGGTGCTGTCGCAATTTCTGGTTCAGTTCTATACGCCATCGCCCGGCGTCGATCCGCAGCAGCAGAAGATGATGGCCTTCATGATGCCGCTCTTCTCCGGCTACATTACATGGACCTACGGCTCTGGACTCGCTCTCTACTGGTCGGTCGGCAACCTGATCGGCATCGCGCAGCAGGCGGTGATGAACCGCACGTCCCTGGGCCGCGAGATGCGCGCGATGGCCGCCAAACGCGCCCGCCGCAAATCTACCACGATCCAGGGACGCAAGTAGGAGGAAGGCGAAATGAAACGATGCAGAAACTTCCTGCGCCGCGCCGCGCAGGGCATTGGAATCAAAGCGCGACGAGCAAGTATGAATAATGATATAAGTTCTATTCGAACGGATAACTCTCATGGATGATACCGCCCAGGCAGCGCAGACGATCGCGAAGTTTTTGCAGACCTTCATTTCGAGTGGCGGACTGCGCCTGCGTTTTCGTGTAAAGGCTCGCAGTGCTAAGCTCAGGGCCGCGGACAACGGCGAGTCTTCCGAAGCATCGCATGACGAATCGGCTACCGTCGAGGAAGGCGCAGGCAAGGATGGGCCACGCGCGCTCTACGTCGAGTTCACCGGCCCGGACACGGCGCTGCTGACCGCGCGCAATGGCGAATTGTTGAACGCGCTGGAGCACATTGCGACCAAGATACTGAGACTGGAACCCGAGCAGCAGGACCTCGTGGTGTTCGATGCCAACCAGTTCAAAGTCAACCGCGACCGCCAGATGCATGCATCCGCCACCGCTGCAATCGAGCGCGTGAGCTCAACCGGCCGGCCGCACGCCTTCCCACCGATGAACTCCCGCGAGCGCCGCATGCTGCACATGGTGCTGGCAGAGTCCGGCCTGCCCACCGCCTCAAGCGGCGAAGGTCCCGGGCGATTCGTGGTGCTCTATCCCAAAGGTGCCGACACCTCCGAACCCTTCAATTACTTCCCCGCGGACGCCAATCAGACTCCGCCGCGCCGCCATGACGCCAACCAGGTGCGCAACGCCTTCCGTCCACGCTACTGATCCAACGCCGGCAGCTATAGCTCCGTATACACGTCCCTGAAGTCATAACATCCGGTGTGCGTGGCCAGCCACTCCGCGGACCTCACCGCGCCCTCGGCAAAGCCGCGCCGCGAGAACGCCTCATGGGTCAGCACCACGCGGTCGGCCTCGCTCACCGCCTCCAGTACATGCGTCCCCTTCGCGTCACCCTCGCGCACAGACTCGATGGGCACTTCGATCTTGCTGCCCGCGCCGCGCTCCACCATCTCCGCAATCGAGATCGCCGTGCCCGAAGGCTTGTCCAGCTTGCTGGTGTGGTGTGTCTCGACGATGGAGAACTTGTAGCCCACACCGGCCAGCGAAGCGCCCATCTGCTGCGCCAGCTTCAGCATCACCTGCACGCCGATGGAGTAGTTCGTGCCGTAGAGCAGCCCCGCGTGCTTGCTCTCCGCCAACGCGCGCATCTCCGCCAGCGTTGCATACCAACCCGTAGTCCCAACCACGATCTTCGCACCGGCCCCCAGACAGGCGCGCATGTTCTCCACCACTGCCTGCGGTGTGGTGAAGTCGATCGCCACATCGAAATCGGCTAGAAACGCCGGCGTCAGCGCGGCAGCGTTCGCGTTCTCCTGAATATCCAACCCAAGAACAGCGTGGCCGCGCTCGACCGCCACCTCGGTAACCAGCTTGCCTGTCTTGCCCTGTCCCAGCACCAGAATTCGCATGACGTTAGTCTATCGCGAAGCGCTCAGGCCTTGGCCGCAACCGCTCTGCCCACGATATCGAAGACGGTCGGATCTGGATTGGCGAAGAACTCCGCGTGCAGCGCGCGTACAGCCTCATCCACGTCCGACTCTTCGATCATGAAGCTCATATTGATCTCGCTGGCGCCCTGCGAGATCATGCGGACGTTGATGTGCCGGATGGCTGAGAACACGCGCCCTGAAATCCCGCTCTGTCCGCGGATGTCCTCGCCAACCATGCAGATCAGCGCCTTGTTGCCTTCAAACTTGACGTCGGCAATCTTGCTCAGTTCCGCGCAGATTGCGGGCAGCTTGTCGTTCGACTCCACGCTCAGCGAGATGCTCACCTCGCTTGTGGATACCATGTCGATGGCGCACTCGAAGCTGTTGAACACGTCGAACACAGACTTCAGATAGCCGTGCGTCATCAGCATCCGGCCAGCCACAATATCGATGATGGTCAGCTTCTTCTTGGCCGCGATGCTCTTGAACGGACTGGCGCAGGGCGGCGCCAGCGCCGATATCCGCGTGCCCTCATTCGCCGCGTTGTGCGAGTTCAGCACCCAGACAGGAATGCTCTTCTGCACGGCGGGCAGGATCGTCGCCGGATGCAGCACCTTCGCTCCGAAGTAGGCCAGCTCCGCCGCCTCCTCGAAGCTGATGGTCTTCACCCGCAAGGCATCGGGGCAAATGCGCGGATCGGTGGTCATAATGCCGTTGACGTCCGTCCATATCTCGATGGCGCCCGCGCGCAGTCCGCCGCCGACCAGTGCGGCCGTAAAGTCGCTGCCGCCGCGCCCCAGCGTCGTGGTAATCCCGTCCGACGTAGCGCCTATAAAACCGCCGATCACCGGCGTCTTCCCGGCCTTCACCAGCGGCAGCACCAGTTCATTCAGTTGCGACTCGATCGCGGCCTCCAGCGGCGTGGCTTTGCCGTAGTGGTCGTCCGTAATGATGCACTTCCGTGCGTCCACATGCGCGCCGTCCAGACCATGCTGGGTAAAGGCCGCCGCAACGATCTGCGACGAAATCCTCTCCCCATAGCTCACTACCTTATCGCTGGTTCGCGGAGTCAGTTCGCCAACCGCCGCAATGCCGCGCAGTAGATCGTCCAGCGAATCGAACCGCCTGCGAATCGCCGCCTCGGTCTGGAGGAAGAGATCGCCGTGCAGCAGGTCCGCCGCGGTATCGATATGGCGATTGCGCAGCCGCGCCGCCAGCGCCAGCGCGCCCGCCTTGTCTCCGCGCCCCGCAGCTGAGGCAGCCACCAGCAACTGGTCTGTCACTTTGGCCATCGCCGATACCACCACCACCGGCGACAGTCCTTTCTCCCGCCGTCCGCGCACAATCTCCGTCGTCCGCAGGATCGCCTTCGCGTCCTGCACCGACGTGCCGCCGAACTTCATCACCACCAGACTGGTTCGCGTCTCGTCCACCCGCTCCTCCGCTTTGCGCGCCGCGCTCATACCAGCACCGCATCCCGCTGCGCCGGCTTCATCTCCAGCTTGCCCAGCCGCGCCAGCACCTCCGCGTTCAATACCGCCGCTCCTGCTGCGCCGCGAATCGTATTGTGCGACGTTAGCACGAACTTCCAGTCCAGCAGATTGCACTCGCGCAGCCGTCCCACGGTGGATGCCATGCCATGTCCACGCATCTTGTCCAGCCGCGGCTGTGGCCGGTCAACCGCTGCGTCAAATTCCACTGGCTGTTCCGGAGCGGTCGGCAACCTCATCCCGGCCAGCGGCGCAAACTCCGCCCACGCAGTCAGCATCTGCTCACGAGTGGCCTTCGTCTTCAACTTGATGCTCACGCACTCCGTATGCCCGTCCTCCACAGCCACGCGGTTGCAGTGCGCACTCAGCTTCGCATCCAGCAACTGCACGCGTCCGCCATTCAGCCGTCCCAGCAGCTTGCCCACCTCTTCCTGCAGCTTCTCCTCTTCATTCTTGATAAAGGGAACCACGTTGCCCAGAATGTCGAGGGAAGCGACACCGGGATACCCCGCGCCGCTCACAGCCTGCATCGTCGACACAAACAGGCTCTCGATGCCGAAGCGCTCTTCCAGCGGCTTCAGCGCCAGCACCAGCCCAATCGCACAGCAGTTCGGGTTGGTGACGATGTAGCCGCCACTCTGCTTGCGCCAGCTCTGCCGATCAATCATCGCCAGATGGTCGGCATTGACCTCCGGTACAACCAGCGGCACGTCCTCCGCCATGCGGAAGGCACTGGAGTTCGACACCACGGCGCATCCCGCCGCGGCAAACTTCGGCTCCAGCTCACGCGCAACGTCCGCATCCAGCGCGGCGAAGATAATCTTCGGCAGCTCGCCTGCTGGCGTTCCTTCGGGCACATTCGGCATCACACGCATCGCCGCAATGCGCGCCGGCAGCGGTGTGTCCAGCTTCCACCGGCAGGCCTCGCCGTACGTCTTGCCCTCGCTGCGTTCGCTTGCCGCAAGCCACGCAATCTCAAACCACGGGTGGTTGTTGAGCAGCTGAATAAAGCGCTGGCCGACCATTCCGGTCGCCCCTAGAATTCCAACTCGTCGCCGTTCCATATTTATTAAGAATACCGCAGACCCAGGTATTTTGCGGCGAATCGAGCGCCATGCCCATGCCGCCCCTACCGCTGCGGCGCCTGGTCTCCTATCGGGCAGTTCTGCCGCTGAATCGGCGCTCCCGGTACCGTAATCGTCAAACTGTATTCGCAGTTGATGTATGTGTTCCCCACACCCACCCGTGGATACACATAGATTGTATGTTTGTCCGGATCATACACAGCCAACGATTGCTGCGATCCGCCCGCGTCAAACTGAAAAGCAAGGTTAGAGTCGCCGGTCGACATCCCGCGCGATGAGGAAGACGAGCTCGAGCGCTGTGCCAGCACGGGCTTCCCCGCGTCCCGACCCCACCAACCAACCGCAACGGCCAGGCACACCAAAGCCAGGTCGCGAATCACAGAGCGCAGACGCATCATGGAATTGTCCTCGTGAAGTCAGATGAGTACTCCTCAGAGAGACGGGCGCCCAGCTAATCCGTTATCCAACTCTAGTAATCTTCCCTGTGCCTTCTTCGTCGCGCGCCGTACCCGCCCGATCCGCCCCATACCATCAACGCAACCACCAGGTGGATGATGAACCACAGGCTGATCCCCTGGTCCAGATAGATGAGGTACAGCACCAGCACGCGCGGCAGCAGGATTGCGAAGATCAGCGGCACAATTCCATGCAGCGGCATCGGCGTCAGCGGAGCCTGTAGCCATAGCAGGAACAGCGCAATCCGCGGCAGAAACAGCGCGAAGACCAGAAACCACAGTGGCAGTAAATGAATCACCATCAGTACCTGAAAGTTCATATTGTCCTCTCTATGCTGTGTCCATCGCAGCGATGACCGCATCGGCAAACGCACTCGTCCCGCTTGTCCCGCCGACGTCCCTGGTCAACACCTTGCCCTCGGCGTAGACCTTTTCCAGCCCCGCCTGTATTCGCTCCGCCGTGGCCGGCTCATGGATGTGGTGCAGCATCAGTACCGCGCTCTGCAGCAAGGCCGTCGGGTTGGCCAGGTCCTTGCCCGCAATGTCGGGCGCCGACCCATGCACCGCCTCGAAGATGGCGCACTCCGTGCCCAGGTTCGCTCCGGGAACCAATCCCAGCCCGCCTACAAACGCGCTGCACAGGTCGCTCAGAATGTCGCCGTAGAGATTCTCAGTCAGCAGAATGTCGTACTGGTACGGATTCATCACTAGCTGCATGCAGGTGTTGTCCACAATGTGCTCGGCGTACGCCACATCGGGAAAGGTAGCCGCAATCCCTCGGCAGCAGCGCAGAAAAAGCCCGTCCGACAGTTTCATGATGTTCGCTTTATGGATAGCATGAATCTTCTTGCGCCCATGCTTGCGCGCGTACTCAAACGCAAACTGCGCAATCCGTGTGGATGCCTTCTCCGTAATGATCTTCAGCGACTGCACCACGCCGGGCACGATCACATGCTCCAGCCCCGCGTACAGATCTTCCGTATTCTCGCGCACAATGATCAGATCGATGTTGGGATAGCGCGTCTTCAATCCCGGCAGGTTCTTCACTGGGCGGAAGTTGGCAAACAGCTCGAACCGCTGCCGCAGGGCCACGTTGATGGACGAGAAGCCTTCGCCCACGGGAGTCGTCACCGGCCCCTTCAGCGCAACCTTGTTCTCCTCAATCGACCGGTACAGCGCCTGCGGAATGTACTCGCCAAAGCGCTCGAAGGCATCGGCCCCGGCGGCAAAGCTGTGCCAATCGAACTTCACTCCCGTCGCCGCGCCAGCGGCCTCGGCAATGCGCACCACCGACGCGGAGACCTCCGGCCCAATCCCGTCGCCGGGAACCAACGTAATCGCATGTGTCCTGCTTGCCATCGTTCTCTGCCTTCCTGGAACCTGGTACCTAGAGCCTGGAACCTTTCTTTTTCGCGTCTCTTCCGCCCAACAGCTCTTCCAGCTCGGCCTTGAACTCGCTCACATCCTTGAAGTCGCGATAGACGCTGGCGAAGCGGATGTACGCCACCGTATCGATCTCCTTCAGCCGCGACATAATCAGCTCGCCCACCGCGCTGGTGGAGCGCTCGCGCTCTGGGGAATCGACCACATAGGCCTCGGTCTCGTCCACAATGCGCTCCAGCGCCGCGCCCGAGACGGGCCGCTTCTCGCATGCGTGCAGCAATCCGCTCAACACCTTCTGCCGCTCGAACTTCTCCCGCCGCCCGTCCTTCTTCACCACCATGTACGGGATCTCGTCAATCCGCTCGTACGTCGTGAAGCGCTTGTTGCATCCCTCACACTCGCGCCGCCGCCGGATTGCGTCCGCCTCTTTGCTCTCGCGCGAATCCACCACACGATCCTGCGCGAAGCCGCAGTAAGGGCACCTCATCGGATACACATCGTTGAAAATAAAATAGTCACGGCAATCCCGATTCTACCAGCGCACACCATGTTACCTAGCTCAACCGCGACCCGCCCGCCTGTGTGTCCGGTTGAATCGCGCGATAGATGACCACAACAGCAAAGGCAAGCGCTGCGTAAAGACTAGAGTTAGCCATGCACATAAGGATCCAAGTCACGCCGCTCTCAGTCAACCACAGAGGGCCATCTATTGCGAAAGCTATGGCCACAATCGAGGGAGGGCACAGATAAATGAACAGCATACTGTTCGTGTGAAATAACAAGAGCGGAATCGGTAGAACAAATCCCGCAACAGCAAATCCGATCACGACCTTAGTACTGCTACGCATGGCCTCACCTCAAACAATCCACCCGCCCCCAACCACCTCGTCGCCATCGTAGAAGACTGCGGCCTGTCCGGGAGTAATCGCCCGCTGCGGCTCATCGAACTGCGCACGCACGCGATCCTCTCCATCCGCGCGCAACGTCGCCCAGGCAGCTTCGTGGCGATGGCGAATCTTCACTTGCACCCGCATCTCGCCGTCTAAGCGAGGCACAGAGATCCAGTTCAGCCGGTTGGCCACAAGTTCGCGCGAGTGCAATTCGTCGTCCCCGCCGACGGTGACGCGGTGCGAGTCGGGATGGATTGCAAGCACATAGCGCGGCCCGGAGTTTGGGGCTACGGCCAGTGCGCCGCCGAGCCCCTTGCGCTGGCCGACGGTGAAGCCATGAATCCCTTGGTGCCGGCCCAGCACCTCGCCGGTCGTCGCCACAAGCTCACCGGCCGAATCTGGCATCGCCTCGCCCTGCTCGTCGAGATAGGCCGCAAGAAACGCAGAATAGTCGCCGCCGGGAATGAAACATATCTCCTGCGAGTCGGGCTTATCGGCCAGCGCGAGACCGGCTTCGGCGGCCATATGCCGCACCGCGGGCTTCTGCATCTCGCCCAGCGGAAACAGCGTGCGCGAGAGCTGCTCCTGCGTCAGGCCGAAGAGGAAATAGGTTTGGTCCTTCGACTTGTCCTCCGGTCGCGAGAGTATCCATCGACCGCGCAGCGCATCGTACCGGTTGCGCGCGTAGTGTCCCGTGGCAACACGGTCCGCGCCAATCTGCCGCGCCGTCGTAATCAGCGCATCAAACTTCAGATGGTTATTGCATAGCGTGCAGGGAACCGGCGTCCGCCCGGCCAGATACTCGTCCACAAACGGCCGCACCACCTCCGCCTCGAAGCGCTCTTCCTGGTTCACCAGGTAGTAGGGAATGCCCACATGCTCTGCCACGCGCCGCGCGTCGTACACATCGTCGATGGAGCAGCACCGCCCCTGCACCGCCTCCGGCATGCCCTCGTGCCCGGCAAGCCGCCGCTGGTTCCAAAGCTGTAGCGTCAGGCCAACCAGCGTGTGCCCCTGGGAGCGCAGCAACGCCGCAACCGCGGAGGAGTCCACCCCGCCGGACATGGCAACGGCTATCGTCTCGGGTTGTGCAGTCGTACTCATATCTCCATTATCGCAACTTTACCCATGCAGGTCTTACGCAACTTTAACGCACCCGGCAGGGCCGTCAGGAATCTAATCGCCGATGAACTTTTCTCGCCGCAGTCTTCCGCTAACTCGTCTGAGCGCCACGTTCGCCGCGCTGATCGCCCTCACAATAGCCGCCCACGCCGGCCCTCCGTTCCAGACCGACGATCCCGACCCGGTTGAGTTCCACCACTTCGAGATGTACGCCTTCGAGCTCTCTGACGGAACAACGCAGGCCGGCACAACTCTCGCGACCCCGGCCTACGAGGTCAACTATGGTGTCGTGCCCAACGTGCAACTCCATCTCGTCCTGCCGTTCACCACTGTATTCGCGCCCGACGGCCCCAACCAGCACGGTATGGGCGACACCGAACTGGGCGCCAAAATCCGCTTCGTCAAGGAGACCAAGCGCATGCCGGAGATCGGTATCTTCCCCTTCTTCGAGTTCCCCAGCGGCAACGCCGACAAGGGGCTCGGTGTCGGCAAGACCTGGTACCGCATGCCCGTCTGGCTGCAAAAAAGCTGGGGTCCGGAAGACCGGCAGTGGACCAGCTACGGCGGCGGCGGCTACACCATCGTCCCCCAGGATGGCTTCGTCAACTTCCCCTTTGCCGGCTGGCTTGTGCAGCGCCAGATATCGAAAAAGGTCACGCTGGGCAGCGAACTCTTCGGCCACGGACCCCAAACACCCGACACCACACGCTCCTCCACCATGCTGGACCTGGGCGGCATCTATGAGTTCAAACCCGGATTCGACCTGCTGTTCGCTGGCGGACGCAGCGTCTATGGCCAGCCGGAGACCTACACCTACCTCTCGCTCTATTGGACCTGGGACCCGAAGGATGCCACCGACAAGGACGCCGACAAGCACAAAGACCAGCCCAACCCCAATAGTTCCAAAATGCTCAATGCTCTCAGTCACTTCCACATTTAATTCGCGAATCTGGGCAAAATACGCGTGTCAAGCCCCGATCACATCTAAACAAATGAAAACAATGGATATACGCATGACGGAATACCCCGGAAAAGGAGTAAAATAGAAGTAGGTGGAAATTTGCAAAAGAGTCTTTAGAGCGATTGGATCAACCAAGCCTTCCGCCTAAAGCCATTGTTTTGAAGATCTTGCGAATTAAGTCTTTTAGATTCAATATCTTGCAAAACGGCCCTGTAGCTAAATCGTTTAGAAAGAAGATTTTGCAATATCGGGATAGGGGGGTGGGGGGCCATGGAACGCAGTTGGCGTGAACTTGCAACTAGCGTTCAGCCTGCCGATCACTGCGCCAGCGCAGTTTGGATGGCAGCCACAATCGCTGGATCGTCGGGCGCAATCTCCGGCGAGAACCGGGCAATCACGTTGCCATCGCGGCCGATGAGAAACTTCTCGAAGTTCCACAGAATACCCGGCTCGGGGTTGGGTGTCGCGCCGGTCTTGCCTAGAAATCCTGCCAGTTTGGTGCGAAACGCCTCACGCGTCTCACCGGTAGCCTTTGGCTCGGCGGCGATCAGCGCCGAATATAGCGGATGAATCTCCGGACCTGTCACTGCGATTTTGGAGAACATCGGGAAATCGACTCCGAAGCTAGACCGGCAGAACGTCGCAATCTCTTCGTTCGACCCAGGCTCCTGCGCTCCAAAATCGTTCGCCGGAAATCCCGTTACTACCAACCCCTGGTCCTTGTACTGCGCATAGAGTTTTTCCAGTGCATCGTACTGCTTGGTCAAACCGCACTGCGACGCGACGTTGACCACCAGCAGCACCTTGCCGCGATACGCCCCGAGCGAGGTTGGCTCGCCGGTGATGGTCTGTACGGGAATATCGTAGATGGGCGTAGACATGGCTCTCTCCTGGTTGTTCTCATCGATTATAGTTGTGTCGCTTGGTTGGCTCGGCTTTGGCCGCACAGGAATCGTGGTCCGATCTTAAATCGTAGAACCCCATGAATCAGATGCGTACGTGGAAGACTCGTTGCACAAACTTACCAAATAAAATGCGCTCACAGCCATGTTGTCCGCTGCACGATCTATTATTAATGACACATGTCATTTGCTGATTCCCTGTTTGGCAGACCCTTGGCCACGAGTGAAGAACGCGCCGAGCACATTGGCGTGTACGCCGGGATACCCATCTTTGGCCTGGATGCGCTGACCTCGGCCGCATATGGGCCGGAAACGGCGCTATCCCTGCTGATTCCGCTGGGCATCGCCGGCGTCGCCCACCTGATCCCCATCGTCACGGTTGTCCTGATCCTGCTGGCCATCGTCTTCTTCAGCTACCGTCAGACCATCGCAGCCTATCCCGGCGGCGGTGGATCGTATACCGTTGCCACGGAAAACCTGGGCAATGGAGCCGGCCTGCTTGCTGCCGCGGCGTTAATGATCGACTACATCCTGACCGCCGCGGTCGGCATCACGGCTGGGGTCGGAGCCGTCGTCAGCGACCAGCCATGGCTGCAACCCCACATGCTGTTGCTGTGCCTACTGGTGTTGGTGTTCCTTGCCTTGGTCAACATGCGCGGCGTCAAGGACACGGGCGCGGCTTTCATCCTTCCTACCTTTTTGTTTGTAGGGACGGTACTGACGACCGTTGGGTTCGGCGTTTTCCGCGTCATTGCATCGGGCGGCCATCCTATCGCGCGCGCGGAGATGCCACACTCTTTGCCTGCCACCATCGGCTATCTCGGCGTCTGGCTGGCGCTTAAATCCTTCTCCAATGGCTGCGCCGCGATGACCGGCGTCGAGGCCGTCTCCAACGGCGTGATGGCCTTCCGCGAGCCCAGAGTGAAGAACGCCCAGATGGCGCTCACCATCATCATGTGTACCCTCGTCATCATGCTCTTCGGCACCGCATGGCTTGCCAAGCAGTATGGGATTATGGCGATGGACCCTGTCCGGCCCGGTTACCAGAGCTTGCTCAGCCTGATCGTCATGGCTGTCTTTGGACGCAGTTGGTTCTTCCACTTCACCATGGGGTCCATCTTCCTCGCCCTCACTCTAAGCGCCAATACCGCATTCGCCGACTTCCCACGCGTCACCCGCGCTGTTGCCTTGAATGACTATCTGCCCCACGTCTTCGTCCTGCGGGGACGCCGCCTGCTCTACTCCTACGGAATCTATGCCCTCACCGGGATGACCGCAGTCATCCTCATCAAGTTCAGCGGCAACATCGATAACATCATCTCGCTCTATGCCATAGGGGCCTTTCTCGCCTTCACGCTCTCCCAGTCCGGCATGGTCGTCCACTGGAAGAGGCAGGCAGCGGATCACAAGGGACGCCTGTGGCACATGTTTGTCAACGGCACCGGCGCGGTCGCGACCGGCATCACCACACTGATTGTGCTGGCCGCCAAGTTCACCTCTGGCGCATGGATGGTCGCGTTGCTGGTGCCCATGCTGATTGTGCTGATGGTGGTCATCAAGAAGCACTACATGCGGGTGAAGGGCGAAGTGGTCGAGATGTCCCCGATCAGCCTCACCAACATGCAGCAGCCGCTGGTCGTCATTCCCATGGCGCGCTGGGACCGCATGACGGAGAAGGCCCTGCGTTTCGGCCTGCTGCTCTCCAAGGAGATCAAGGTCCTCAACGTCATCGGCGCAGACGGCGAGGAGACGCTCGACACCGTTTGGGAGGCGAATGTGCTTAAGCCCATCCGCAACCAGGGCCTGCGCGAGCCGGAACTTATCACACTGCACTCCAATATCCGGCTCATCATCACGCCGCTGATGGACTACATCCTGGAACTGGAGCAGCAGAACCCCGATCGCAAGATCACCGTGCTGCTGCCTGAACTCGTGGTGCGCCACTGGTGGGAGTATTTCCTGCACAATCAGCGCGTGCAGATGCTCAAACTGCTTCTCCTGATCAAGGGAAAACAGCGCATTATCGTGGTCAACATTCCCTGGTACCTGTAGGCCCCTTTGTCACGTGGGTACAGCGTCGGCGTTGCTCCATGTCGGGCTTAGCTTGCGCAGCCGCTCCACGGCGGCAGGCACCAGGGCCAGCGCGCAGTCCACCTCATCCCCGGTCGTCAAACGGCTCAATGAAAAGCGCATACTGGCGCGCGCGCGCGCCGGACTCAGCCCCATGGCCGTCAATACATGCGATGGCTCGGTCGCTCCCGACTGGCAGGCCGATCCGCCCGAAACCGCGAGCCCCTTCAGGTCGAGCGCAATCACCAGAGCCTCTGCCTCTACATGGTCGAAGAACAGATTGCAGGTGTTAGCGACGCGCGCAGAGCCCTCGCCGTTGACTCCCGCCTGCGCGACCTGCGCCAGGATGCCCTGTTCCAGCCGGTCGCGCAATGCGGCAAGCGATTGCTGCTCGCCCTTGGCCAACCAATCGCGCGCCATCTCCGCGGCCTTGCCCAAGCCTACAATCCCAGCTACGTTCTCTGTACCTGGGCGACGTCCACGCTCGTGGTTGCCGCCGAAAAACATCGACCGCAGACGCACATTGCGACGCACAAACAGCACGCCCACACCCTGCGGCGCATACATCTTGTGCCCCGACAGGCTCAGCATATCGCAACCCAGCGCCTTCACTTCGATCGCCAGCTTGCCCACCGCCTGCACCGCGTCGGTATGGAAGAGCGCGCCGGCTGCATGCGCCAGATCTGCCAGTTCGCGAATTGGCTGGATCACGCCTGTCTCATTGTTGGCCAGCATCACGCTCACCAGCCTGGTGTTGGGCCCCAGAGCGGCCTCCAGAGCACTCGGCTCCACCAGCCCTTGCGGCGTAGCTGGGATGAAAGTGACCTCGACGCCGCGTCCGGCCAGCGCCTGGGCTGCGTGCAGAATCGCTGAGTGTTCCATGCTGCTGGTGATTAGATGGTCGCCCGGTTCGAGGACCCCAAAGAGTGCCAGGTTGTCACTCTCCGTACCACCGGACGTGAAGACCACCTCTGCCGCGCGGCAGCCTAGCAAGCCTGCGACCGACTCGCGCGACCTCTCCACCGCAGCCCTCGCCTGCTGGCCCGGCTGGTGGATGGAGCTGGCATTGCCGAACGCCTCCATCCAGAAGGGACGCATCGCCTCCAGCACCTGCGGCAGCACAGGCGTGGTGGCATTGGCGTCCATATAAATCCTTCGCACACCTGAAGTTTACTTGGCGGCCTTGCATTCTGACCAACCGAGGTCGGCCCAACCACGAAAACTCACTGGGAAATATGCTAGGCTTGCATCGTTGTGCAGGAGGAACCAGCGATGACGATGAAACGTGTTGCAGCAGTGGCGGTACTCACAATCTGTAGCGTCGTAGCCGTGCAGGCCCAGATGGCCGGCATGGGTGGAGCCCCGGCGGCCGCGCCCGGTGCGGCGGTCGATCCCGCGAAGTCCTTCGACGCCTCCGTAAGCCAGATCGAACGGCTCTGGATGGGCGCGGCCCAGGCGATGCCCGCGGATAAATACAACTTTGCGCCCAGCGCAGCGATCTTTGCTCCAGGCCAAACGGTCAAGTACGACGGTGTACGCACCTTCGCCCAGATCGTCACCCACACCATCCAGGCCAACTACAACGCGTTTGCGTCCATCGGCGGCATCAAGCCGGACGTGGATACCGCGGCCATCGCCAAACTTACTTCGAAGGACGACATCGTGAAGGCGCTGGCGGATACCTTTGCCTTCGCGCATAAGGCCGTCGCCAACGTAACCGCCGCCAACGCGCTGGAAACCCTGCGTGGCACGCAGACCAGGGCCACAGCACTGGCAGGTGCAGTCGGTCACGCCGAAGACGAATACGGCCAGGCAGTCGAGTATCTGCGCATGAATGGCATTGTTCCACCGGCCAGCGAGGGCGGCAGACGGGGGATGTAGCCTCATCCACTTGACGTGTTTAGAAAGGGACCTTCGGCGGCTGCGGCGGAGCCTTCAGCAGAAATGTAAACGAGAATCCGCCAACGTCGTCGTGGTCGCGCAGGCTTCTGTTGTAGAACCCAGACATCGTGACATGTCGCGACAGCGGAATGTCCAGCGACGTGAGGAAGCCGTTGTCCTCGGCAGGATCGATGTTGATGGAGGTCGTCACCTTCTTCTTTCCCTTGCCGGTTGTCGAGTACACCAGGTTCTTGTCCAGCGGCAGCTCCTCGTACAACTCTGCCTCGAAGCTCATTCTCCACGGCAGATCGACCGAGGTCCCGGCCTGGAAGTGGGCCATCGGCCCCACCGCGATATAGCTCTTCAGAATGCGCTGGTTCACCAGGGTGCTGGTGTCGCCGAACCCGAATTCAAGGTCGGGGGCGAACAGGCCCATGCTCTTCTCAAAATGATTGTTGATGTTGTAGGTGACCTGTCCGGCGCCCAGGCCGTAATCCGTATTGCCCGATGGCAGGCCCAGCGAGAGTGTCCCGTTATAGTCGATCATCCACGCAGTGGCATCTCCGTGGAGGGAGAGTGAAGTATCCCCGAAGGCGTCTTTTTTAGAGATGTATTTGTAGACCGGCTTGGCCTTGGTGCCGACGTTCGCGTCGATATTGATGTACAGGTACATCGGAACGCCCGCGTCCACGCTGATGTACCGGTTCAGCCGATAGGCGACGTTCGGCGTCAATATGGACGACCACCCATTGCTGGAGTCGTGCTGCGAACTGGTGCCCAGCGAAACATTGAAGCCCTTCTGCACGGGAATAATACCCGCCGGTCCGCTGTCGTTGGACATTGCTTCCGCACTGAGGCCGCCCAATACGTCGTCCAATTCGTTGTTCTGGGCCTCCTGCACCTGGGCCGCCGGTGCCTGGTTCGCTTGCGCACGGCATACGGGAGCAACAGCAAACAAGAGTGCGAGGACTGTAGAGATAGAAAGTACAGCGAACCACGACGGCAGCAGATTGCGACGAGCCAGGGAGAAGATCATGGAAACGCTCCTCTGAATAATAAAGACCAATGTACATGGAGAAGGCTAGCAATCCACCCTTTACATACAGGGATGGAGGGGCGCGAGTGGGCGCAGCGCGGCAAGCATCGCGAGAACGATTACAGCGGAACCAGAATCATAGGATGTCCAACACCGGCCTAGCGTTTCTCAATTGGAGTGTATGCCTGCGGATAGGGCGGGCCTACGTAATCGGCACGCGGACGAATCAGCCGGTTGTCGTCGAGCTGCTCGATCACATGCGCGGTCCATCCGGCGATGCGGCTGATGGCAAAGATCGGGGTAAACAGATCGATCTCCACACCCAGCGTGGTGTAGGTGGAAGCCGAATAGAAGTCCACGTTGGCGTTCAGCTTCTTCTCTGCATTCACAAACAGCTCGATCTTGCGCGACATGTCGAACCACTTCGACTTGCCTGCCGCTTTGCCCAGGTCCTCCGACATCTTGCGCAGGTGGGTCGCGCGCGGGTCTTCAGTGGTATACACGCGGTGGCCGAAGCCCGATATTTTCTTCTTCTCCGCGAACATCTGCTTCACATAATCCACTGGGTCCGCGCCCGCCTCGTCGATGGCATACAGAATCTTCATTGTCTCCGCGTTCGCTCCGCCATGCAGCGGGCCTTTCAGCGCGCCGATTGCGCCTACGATGGCCGAGTGTATGTCGGAAAGTGTCGAAGCAATTACGCGCGCCGCGAACGTGCTCGCATTCAATTCGTGGTCGGCTTGCAGAATCAGGGCAACGTCCAGAGCGCGGGTCGCCGTCTCCGACGGGTTCACCCCATTCAGCATGCGCAGAAAATTGGCCGAGTGGGAGAGCGAACGGTCCGGATCGATGATGGTCCTGCCCTTGCGGATGCGGTCGAAGATGGCCACGATCATCGCGATCTGCGAGGTCAGCCGATAACTCTTGCGTACGTTGCTGGCATGCGACGAGTCCTTCTCGTCCGGATCGTAGAGTGACAGCAGGCTCACCGCCGTGCGCAATACCTCCATCGGCGTGGCATCGGTGGGTACGTTGCGCAGAAACTCATAGATGCGCCAGTTCAGAGCGCGTGAAAATGCAAGTTCCTTACTGAAATCCGCAAGCTGTGCCGCCGTGGGAAGAACTCCGAACCAAAGTAGATAGGTAGTCTCCTCGAAGGTCGAGCGCTTCGCCAACTCGTGGATATCGATGCCGCGGTAGGACAGAACGCCTGCTTCTCCGTCAATCCAGCAGATTGATGATTTCGTGGCGATAATACCTTCAAGACCCTTCAACGGGAGAGCAGCGGTGGACATGGAGTACCTTTTTTACAACCGGGGGATATGTTCTACCTATGGTTATATCGCAGCGGAGAAACGGTTGTCACGAATTGCGCGAATCAGATGCCTATACCACGCAAGGATGCCTAGCCCACACGCTGCTCCGTCCAGGAATTGAGATCGGCTCGGTAGTTGAGACTGATTGTTCCTGTCGTAGCAAATTTCACCGCGCCACGGCCTGACGGCGCTTCCTGAGCTATAGTTACAGTAGAGCCTCCCGCATACGCGGTGCGAGCTCGCTGTGCAACCATAGGCATTTGTCCGGCGTCCCATTGAATGCACTCCCCTGCCCCCACAGGGAGCGGGAGTGCGAGGAGGAAAGTTATGAATGATTCAGAACCAATCGTAGCCGAGCGATCCATCTCGGGTGTATTCATCGCTGTGGTCGTCGTGGCAGTTCTTTTGGGCATAGGTGCGCTGGGTTGGAGCTATAGCCTGCAAAACCGCATCGCCGCATCCGAGCAGAAACTTGTCGATGCCGACAAGAAGAACACAGACCTCTCCGAACGCCTGGACGCCACCAACGCCCGCCTGCGCGCCACTGCCGATACCCTCGGACAGAATGTAGGCGCCACGCAGAAGCAGATCGACTCGCGCACCGCGGTCATCATCGCTGAGCAGAAGGAACAGAAGAAGGAGCAGGACGCGGCGACGGCCAAGCTCGCCCAGCAGCAGCAGGCCGCCGATCAGAAGATCGGTGCCGTCTCCAACGACGTGGCTAGCGTCAAGACCGATGTCGGCGGTGTCAAGACCGATGTGGCCAACACGCAAAGCGACCTCAATGCCACCAAAGCGGCGATGCAGAGCATGAAGGGAGACGAGGGCGTGATGAGCGGCCTGATCGCCACCAATCATGATCAACTCGAGGAACTGAGACACAAAGGCGACCGCACCTACGTCGAGTTCACCTTGCAGAAGGGCGCCAAGCCCACCCTGCTCTCCCCCGTCAAGCTGAAACTTTCGAAGGTCGACACCAAACACGCACGCTTCAACCTCGTCGTAAGTTCCGACGACCGCGACATCGAGAAGAAGGATAAAACACTCGACGAGCCCGTGCAGTTCTACTCCGGCAAAGACCCAGCCCTCTTTGAGATCGTCGTCAACAATATTGGAAAGAACACGGTCTCGGGCTATCTCTCGATGCCTAAGAACGCGAAGTCGGCAAGCGTAGCAACGCCTTAATCCGCTCTATCCATCGCAGCAAACG
>CAIZFH010000209.1 GCA_903932155.1 uncultured Granulicella sp.
CGTGCGGAGTTGCTGAGCCAATCTGCGAGTAATGGTAACCAATGGTAATTCTCCTTGCGAGATAGTTTAGTAGGTAAATGATCATGCGGAGTTCCGATGTCCGCCGGTACGTTGTGGCAGGAATGCCGGACGCTGGGTATCGAGTTGGTCCCAGTCAACGGTTTGCGGTTGCGGCAGTGCATCGAGTTCGTCCTGAGCTTCTTCCGGAACAAAGATGCTAAAGCCCATGCGGCTAATCGTTGAAAGAGACTCGCCAGTAGCACGAGCCACGGCACGATTGAGTTCAGATTGGGTCATGAAAACTTTCTGGATTAGGAAAAGGTGGGAGTTGTCGCAATAGACTGGCTGGAATTCCGTTGACAGGCGGCTATGATATAGAGGAAACTAATCGCCCAAGGGAGCAGAAGCATGGAGAAGCCGCCAATCGACCAGTGCCGTTACTTCCTGAAAGACACGATCCGGCAACAGATCGATTTCTCGCAGACCGATCAGCGTCAGGGATTGGAGCCTCCGCCCCTGGAAAAGCCGTACCCACCCAACGCCACGCTTATCGGCCTGCCGCCAGTTGGCCAATGGGAAGGTGTTGAATCGGTGGCCCTGAAGACGGCCATCGGCGAACGCCAGAGCTGCCGCCACTTCAGTCCCGAACCGCTTACGCTGGATGAACTATCCTTCCTGCTGTGGGCTACGCAGGGCGTACGCGAGCAGGATGAGAGGACTGTGTATCGCACTGTACCGTCTGCCGGAAACCGGCATCCCCTGGAAACCTATCTGGCGGTGCAGCGAGTCAACGGTGTCGAGCCAGGTTTCTACCGCTACCTGCCGTTGGAACACAAACTTCTCCATTTATTCGCGGAAGAGCAGATGACCCGAAAGTTAACAGAGGCTACGCTGGGGCAAACCTTCGTCGGACGGGCAGCGGTGGTTTTCATCTGGACGACCATCCCGTACCGCATGGAGTGGCGTTACGGGATGGCTGCCCACAAAGTCATCGCATTGGACGCCGGGCATGTTTGCCAGAACCTCTATTTGGCATGCGAGGCGATTGGGACGAGAACCTGTGCCGTGGCTGCATATCACCAGCAACTCATGGACCGCCTGGTGCAGGTGGACGGTCAAGAAGAGTTCGTCATTTATCTGGCACCGGTGGGCAAGATTCAGTTCGGCTAACTTCACGCTGTTTGGTGGTTGGTTTTAGCCAGTGGGTCTCCAGCCAAGCCTGTTCAGCCACAAGAGCCTCACTACGAAGCTCATACGGCCCCAGCAACTTGCCACCCACAGGCGACATATCCGCCAGCCAGCGTCCTTGCTGGTCTGGCTCGACGTGTGAGGCACGCGTAATAACAGGGCTACCGATCGCTGACAGGTCAATCTCTTCCGTGTAGATGCAGCGAGCGGTGCCAGCAGGTGTAATGATGATCTGCATGGAACCCTCTATTTGGCCCGACGCAGAATGTTACGCCGTGGCCTGTCGACAAGCATGCCATCTAGGACACTCGTCACCCGCGACATCTCCGCGGCAACATGCTTCCGAAGACCCTGGTTATCCCTGAGATCCTGAGCATCGACCCCACGAATCACTTGCTGAGCCTGACTGACAAGCTGGTCGAGTTGCTCGTTGGAACGGACATTCAGCTCGCGGAATCGCTGGAAGAACATGGTTAGGTTCTCGATTGCTGAGTCTCTGAAGACGCGTGGCTGGCCATCGACTTGACCAGAGAGCCGTTCGCTGAGATGCGAGACAAGCTTGGCGAGTTCCGCAGTAAAGGCATCTTCTGCCAACCGTACGGCTTCATCGAACCGTGACTGTACGCGTTGGCACTCTTCTTCGTAAAGCCGTGGGTTCAGTTGCTGGAGATAGTCTGGAGGCTCCACCGAAGGAAAATCAAAGCTAATCCCGAACAAGCCTGTCAAAGACGCAGGATA
>CAIZFH010000210.1 GCA_903932155.1 uncultured Granulicella sp.
CCCACCACCCCTTCCATGTCCTGCCGCGCCCAGGCGACGGCGGTCTCGGGACTGTCGCCCCGACCCAGTGCCGCAACGATTCGGGTCATCAGGGCATCGGCGGCTTCGGCCGCCACCGGTTGGGCGATCCCAGCGGTCTCGGTCAGAAACTGGGCGAACGATGCCTTGGTCGCTGCCACCGCATCCCCGATATCGTGACCGCTCGCGAGGCTTTCGATAAACCCAGAGGGAACCGACCATTCTTGGAGGACAGTGGGCATGGCGCACCTTAACTTGTACCGCGAGACCAGGGTGATATGGATGTCGCCCCAGTTTCACAATCATACGAGTTCTCAGCGGTGCTGTCACGCCGACGAACCGTGACTGAACTCGCGTCAGTGACCCTCTGCTTGGGAGACCCTCACAGATCGGTATCATGCCATGGTTGCATAGCCGCCTGATTGGCCCCCGGGACCCGACCCTGATCGAATATTCTCTGGACGAGCATCTGCGTAGCTTTATTCTCTTGCAGGCGCAGGGCTGGCAGGATTTGGATGACGCCGACACGCTACGTCATGATCCGGCTCAACGATTAGCGGTCTCGAGCGGGCGGCGGACGGCCCCCGTCCTGGAAGAAACGCTGTCTTCTCAGCCGACATTGAGCCGACTGAAGGCTATCCTGGCTGACCCGCTTTATTAGCGCCGCAAGCTCCGGCGTTCAGGCCGGAGATAGGCGCAGAGGCGCGTTCGCGCCGACATGATTCGTTAGTCCGGCGTTCGTTGCTGTTCGATGTATTGGCGAATGATGCTGATTGGCGCTCCGCCGCATGAGGCGGCAAAATACGATGGCGACCACAGTACGCCTTTCCAATATCGACGCACCAAAGCAGGATGGTTCTGTCGGAGCCTTCGACTAGACACGCCCTTAAGGCTGTTCACTAGCGCCGATACAGCCACTTTCTGAGGATAATTCACTAGCAGATGGACGTAATCATCCTCGCCATCCATTTCGATCAGTTCGGCTTCGAAGTCGGCACACACCGAGGCGAATATGCGCTTCGCATCGTCCAGAATGGCCGACGTGAACACGCGGCGGCGGTACTTGGTCACAAAGACCAAATGGACGTGCATGGCGAAAACACAGTTCCGTCCACGACGATAGGCGTTGTCATCGATCATAGACCAATGTATGCTCAGGGCATGATCGAACGCAAGGCCGCAATGTTCCGCCTGTATCCGTCGCCAGAGCAATACGCTCAGATGGCGCAGATCGCGGGCGCGTGCCGCTTCGTGTACAATCTGGCGCTGGAACAGCGTCGGAACTGGTATCGCCCCGGTCGGAAATTCAGCTTCGCGAGCCAGTGCCGCGAGGTCACAGACTTGCGGGCCGAAGTGGATTGGCTGAAAGCCTGTCCAGTTCACACCTTGCAACAGGCGCTGAAAGACCTTGATCGTGCCTATCAGAATTTCTTTGCAGGACGGTCTGGCTATCCGACGCCGCACAAGAAGGGCGTCAACGACAGTTTCCGCTTCCCCGACCCGGTGTCGCTGATCGTCAAGCGCACGGGGAAATCGTCTGGACAAGTTAAGTTGCCCAAGCTGGGCTGGGTGCCCATGCGGGGTTGGCGCCCTCTTCCTGGCGACATCTGCAACATCACGATATCGCCCCGTGCGGGTCAATGGTTTGCCGCCGTCCAGTGCGAACGTGAAATGCCTGAGCCGATACCGTCAACGCTGGCGCCGATCGGGATCGACATGGGCGTGGCCGTCTTCGCCGCTCTCAGCGACGGGACCAATATCGCACCAGCCAATCATGGCAAGAAAGCACTAAAATCACTTCGCAAAGCACAGCGGGCCTTGTCTCGAAAGAAACGCGGTTCGGCCAATAGGCGGAAAGCTATTCGGCGGGTTGCCAGGGTACAGAAGCGAGTCGCAAACGCCCGCAAAGACTTCCTTCACAAGCACAGCACCGCCGTCGCCAAGAAACACGGCGTGGTCGTTTTGGAGGCTCTGAAAGTAAGGAACATGTCGGCGTCTGCCAAAGGAACGGCGGAAGAACCAGGGCGGATGGTGCGACAGAAATCCGGTTTGAATCGCGCCATCTTGGATCAAGGGTGGTTGGCATACAAGCTGGCGGATCGAGACGGTCGTTTGGTCGAAGTCAACGCTGCTTATACCAGCCAGACATGCGGCATCTGCGGCTGTGTTGAATCCATTAATCGATGCAGCCAGTCTGAGTTTGTCTGCGTCAACTGTGGGCACACAGCCAACGCCGACACGAACGCGGCAGTCAACATTCTACGGCGCGCGGACAGCGCGTTGAAGCCTGTGGAGGGGCACCGCAGTAAGCGGCCCGTCGAAGCAGGAATCCGCCGGAGGGCAGCCTAATGGCTATCTCAGGAACCCTCGTCCTTCAGGGCGTGGAGGATGTCAGCAACCCAAGAGAGACCTGCCTTGCCCGCAGGCTAAAACACTTGAAACAAGTTGACGGTTCCAACAGAACACCACGATATGACGGCAGCCGGTTTTGCCGTGCCGCGTTTCTTATTTCGGTAGTGATAGCTATTCTGCTGCCGACGTGGGGCCTCTATTCGGGCGGTTCCTATACCGTGCTGGTGGTCACCATGAGTCTTGTCCTCCTGTTCTCTACGATCCTGGCCAGAGGACGCCACTGGGTATGGGCTCGTCTTCCAGATATGCGTCTAATTACCATCATCGGTGTATATCTGGTGATGTGCTGGTTAGCCATTTTGTGGTCGATCGTCCCGACGGCG
>CAIZFH010000211.1 GCA_903932155.1 uncultured Granulicella sp.
ATGGGCCAGCGCATTGCCGCGAATCTCCGCGCTCGGGTTGGCAATCGATCCGTATTTGTACTCCTGAGACTGGAACAGGTTCGGGTTGATCGATCCAGACTTCACGCCGTACTTCTTCTCCAGCCGCTGTAGCTCCGGAACGTCACCCTTGCCGTTGGGCAGGTCCCACAGCACATGCAGCGCCACGGTTGGGCTCGCGCCCGTCAATTTGTTTACCTCGCCCGCGTCGCTGAATTTCTCCTCCAGCGTCGTCGCTGCGCCCGCCTGAGAAAACTTGCCGAACCGAGTTCCTGTATTGGCAAAGCCCCACGATGGGACCTCAATCCGGAAACCATCCAACGCTTTGAATACCTTCTCCGTCGCGCATGCGCCGGATCCGCAACACCCTTCACTCATAACCAACCCCGTTAGCCGTAGTAACAGCAATGTTCAAAATATACGCCCTGCGCAAACCCATCTGCCAACCCGCCCCGCCGATGTCATGCCACTTATCAATCATCCCCGCTCAACCGCTTTATGTTAGTTTGTTGGGTGGAGGTTTCACCGCAATGGGCAAGTGGCAGGGAAAGATCGGCATCGTAGGCGCCGGCAGCGTGGGGGCGACCATCGCCTACGCATGCCTGGTAAAGGGAATCGGCAAACATATCAGTCTCTTCGACGTAGCTAAATCCAGGGTCGACGCCGAGGTCCTCGACCTCAACCATGGCGTGCAGTTTGTCCCCATGGCCACCATCGACGGCTCCGACGACATCAACGTCATGACGGACTGCGACGTCATCGTCGTCTCCGCCGGCGCGCGCCAGAAGCCCGGCCAGTCGCGCATCGAACTAGCTGGAATCAACGCGGAGATGTGCCGCACCCTCATCCCCAATCTGCTCAAAGTCGCGCCCGATGCCACCATCCTCATGGTCACCAACCCGGTCGACGTCCTCACCTACGTTGCGCTCAAGGTCAGCGGCCTCCCCACCAACCGCGTCTTCGGCAGCGGCACCGTGCTCGATAGCGCCCGTTTCCGTTACATGATCGCCCAGCACTGTGGCGTCGCCGTCCAGAGCGTACATGGCTACATCGTCGCCGAACACGGAGACACGGAGATTCCCCTCTGGTCCACCACCACCATCGGAGGCGTCCCCGTGCAAAGCTGGGAGATGCCCGGCCGCGGCCCCCTCACCGCAGACGATGAGAAGGCCATCCTGCATGGCGTTCGCAACTCCGCCGGCGTTATCATCGCGGGCAAGGGAGCCACTAACTACGCCATTGGCCTCGCCGGTTCCACCATCCTCGAGGCCCTCCTCTGGAACGAGCATCGCGTTCTTCCCGTCAGTTCCCTGCTCACCGACTACCGAGGAATCAGCGATGTCTGCATCTCCGTTCCCACTGTGGTCGGACACAGGGGCATCGAGCGCCTGCTGCCTGTTCCCATGAATGCCGTGGAAGAGGCTGGCCTGCGCGCCAGTGCCGACTCCATCCGCAACGTCATCCGTACCCTCGGCTTCTAAAGCCGGTGCTGCTTTGTAATCGGGTGCCCCATGTCTCGATTCTGAGACATGGGTTTCCTGCACCGTTTACTTTCCACATCGCTACCGCCTCAGATAAGATGGAACCGTCCTATAGTTCTTCCTGATTCGGTTCATTCTTCAACCAATTCAACTTCCGCATAGCGAGGCATCTTGGGACCTAATCCATTTCTCGGCGTGATCTTCCACTGGATCGGCGGCTTCTGCTCTGCCACCAACTTCATCCCCTTCCGCGGCATCAAGCGCTGGTCGTGGGAGGTCTACTGGATTATCCAGGGCTTCGCCGCTTGGATTGTCGCGCCCCCACTGCTTGCCTACATCTTTGTGCCGCACGTCTTCACCATTCTGCGCACTGCCTATGCCAGTAATCCCAAGGATGTTCTGTACGCCCTCCTTTTCGGCGCGCTTTGGGGAGTCGGCGGTATTACCTTTGGCCTCGCCATACGCTACCTCGGTATCGCCCTCGGGTACGCCATCGCTCTCGGCCTCTGCGCCGTCTTCGGCACCCTCGTCCCACCCATCTACCACGGCCAGATCATCACCTTCGCCCACCAGACCTCAGGACAGATCATCCTCTTCGGTGTCCTTGTATGCCTCCTCGGCGTCGCCGTCAACGGCGCTGCTGGTTACTCCAAGGAAAACGAAATCACCCCCGAAGAAAAGCTCGAATCCGGCGAACTCGACTTCTTCTTCGGCAGAGGCATCGCCATCGCTGTCCTCGCAGGCTTCATGAGCTCCTTCTTCGCCTTCGGCCTCGATGCCGGTAAGCCCATCGCAGCCCTAGCCCGCACCCAGCTCATCGCCGACCATCGCCTGGACCTCTGGGCCAACCTTCCCGTCCTCATCGTCGTCCTGTGGGGCGGATTCGTCACCAACTTCATCTGGTCAGCCATCCTCATCTTCCAAAACGGCTCTATACGCCAGTTCGCCGGCGAACCCGGCCTCAACCCCATGCGCGCCGCTCCCACCGCTGGGGACACCCTCGTCGACTTCGACCCACTCGACGCCTCCACCTACGATCGTGTCGCGCCCACCACCCTGGTCGCCAACTACCTCTTCGCAGCACTCGCCGGCCTCATCTGGTACTTCCAGTTCTTCTTCTACTCCATGGGCCAGACCAAGATGGGTAAGTACGACTTCTCCTCATGGACCCTCCACATGGCCTCCATCATCATCTTTGCCACCCTCTGGGGCCTGGTCCTCAAGGAGTGGCACGGCACCAGCATCCGCACCAGACTGCTGGTCACGGCGGGCCTCATCCTCCTCGTCGGTTCCACCTTCATCGTCGGCTACGGAAACTACTTCCACGCAGTCAAAGAAGTCGTCTCCACCGCAGCCATCCAATAAAACTTTTGCTAAACTCTACCTTTCCAGCTTATAGATGAATTAACTTCATCTATTACTTTCATTCTTTACTGCGCCGCCGCGTACCCCTTCTCCCGCATCCACTTCAGCAGTAGGGCGTCCGGCCACACGCTCAACTGTGCGTTCCCCACGCCCAGTGCTGACCCGTGCCCTCCATGCTGGAACAGGTGCATCTCCACCGAGACCCCCGCCTTCACTAGCGCAGAATAAAACATAACGCTGTTCATAATCGGCACCGTATGGTCGTCGGTCGTCGAAAACATAAATGTCGGCGGCGTCTGTGCCGTCACATGCAGCTCAGGTGACATATCGTCCAGATCAGCCTGCGTCGGCGTATTGCCCAGCAGAAACGTCCGCGAACCTCTATGCACATACGGGTCCTGCATCGTAATCACTGGGTAGCAAAGGATCAGGAAGTCAGGCCGGCTGCTCTCCCGGTCGATCGGATCAGTCGCCGCAGCATTGCCCGCATCGAACATCGTTCCCGCCGTCGCCGTCAGGTGTCCGCCCGCCGAGAAGCCCCACATCCCAATGTGGTCCGGAGCAATCCCATACTTCGCTGCATTCGCGCGTACCAGTCGGATCGCACGCTGCGCATCGCCCAGTTCAATTGGGTTGTGATACTTCGGCCCAATCCTGTATCGCAGTTGAATCGCAGCCACCCCATGCGAGTTCAGCCACGCAGCCACATCCGATCCCTCATGCACCACCGAAAGATGTTCATACCCGCCTCCCGGCGCAATCACCACCGCCGTCTTCGTCGGGTTCGACGCTGGCAGCCAAGCATAGATAACCGGTTTGTCCTCATCCGCCGTGCCTTGCGCCCCAGGAGCCCCATTCGGCCACAGGAGTGTCGGTGCCGGCGAGTTCGCCGGCATCACTGCGGGCGGAGCCGGAGCGCGCAGCGGCCTCGCCGGAGCAGTACCCCCCTGTGGCGCAGCCGTCTGTGGCGCCGCTGAAGCCTGCGCCAATCCCATCGTTCCGCTCATCGCAACCGCAAATCCAATCGCAACTACCACCTTCATTCCATTTCGCCGCATCATCCCTCCTGTTTCAAACTACGCGCACCATCCTACCCAGATC
>CAIZFH010000212.1 GCA_903932155.1 uncultured Granulicella sp.
ACTCCCTACCGCGACGACTTTCCCTCCGATCTCGAAGGCATCGAGCAGGCAGCCAGCCAGAACAACGCTTCCCTCTGGGCGCTCGACCTGCCCAATCACATCAACGCCGATGGAGACCTCGTCGTCCCTCCAGGCACGGTCTTCGCCATGGGCGACAACCGCACCAAGTCGCTCGACGGCCGCTTCTGGGGCTTCGTTCCGCGCGAAAACATCGTCGGTCGCCCCCTGTTTGTCTACTGGTCCTTCATGACCCCCGATAACCAGATGTACAAGACTTCGCTCTCCGAGCGCCTCGCCTTCATGGGCCGCATCGTCACCCACTTCTTCTCCGATAC
Organism: uncultured Granulicella sp.; assembly: GCA_903932155.1. Taxonomy (GTDB): domain Bacteria; phylum Acidobacteriota; class Terriglobia; order Terriglobales; family Acidobacteriaceae; genus Edaphobacter. The sequence continues at coordinate 336 of CAIZFH010000212.1, forward strand.
CCGTTGGAACCGCACCTTCCACATCATTAGGTAGAGCGTGGGCAGGAGTTTTTGCTGCTGCTATAAAATGATCGGGATTCGCGAAACTGCGGCACAATGTAGCGGGGCTAGATACTATTCGCAAGGTCCCGGAATGCCCGATAGACGAACGATCCCAGATACCAGCCATCCATGTATTTATAAGGGGTCTCGCCGGTGGTGTAGTGACCGCAAGGCAGGACTTTGGAGACGAAGTCGATGCCCTGTTGCTGAAATTGACTGAGCACCTCCTGCGAGAGATGCAAGGGAAAGGTAAGGTCGTAGGTGGCATGGACGACGAGAACTCGCTTGGGAGTAGCGGCGAATCGCTGCATGTAAGCCATGGGGCTGATGCCGAGAAACATCTCGCGGACCTGGTCCTGCGTGAGGCCTGAGTCTTCCAGCGCGGCACGGACGTGTCGAGTGCTCTGGCCCTCCCACACAACATCGCCGAACCAGGTGGACGCATGGTTGAAGGCGCAGACACGCAAGCGCGGATCGTGCGCAGCGGCGATGAAGGCGTAGCAGGATCCAAGGCTGGTTCCGAGGACGCCGAACTGGGTGTAGCCCTGGGTCTCCAGCCAGTCCATGCAACTGCGGATGTCCACCACGGCCTGCCGGCAAGCAGCAGTGGTGCGGCCGATGTTGGCACTGACTGCGTAGTCGGAGCGTTCCAGTTCTGGCGGACGACGAATGTCGTGATACGGCTGTGAGAGGCGAAGTGCAGAAATTCCGAAGCGGTTGAAGAGCGTGCAGAGGACGTTGTGGCTGATGGCGTCGGAGTTCCACTGCGGCAGGACGATGATGGCCTGCTTCGGCCTGGGAGTGGATCCCGCTGCAACTTTGCGCTCGGGTGCCGGATACCATCTTGCGTTCATCTGGTCATTTTCGGGATAGGGAGTGCGAATGGCGGAGGTAAATCTGAGGAACTGGGCATGCCCAAGCTCGCCAGCGGCTGCCTGCCGTTTCATCTCGGCGTCCTGGGACAGGGTCTCCGGGCGGACGTTGGTGGGGAAGAGCTGTGGATGCCGGTCTTCGAGACGGAAGTCTTGCGGCACCTGATAGCCGAAGAAATCATCTGAGTGGCGTACGATCTCTTCATTCAACGCGACCATGCGGTCGAGATTCTGCGTGGCCGAAGATACTGATGACTGGACCTGAGCTGAGGCTTCCAACTGCGTCTGGGGATGAACATCGCTGAAATCCTTCAGCCAGTCGAATCCCCACTCCAGCGGTCGAACGATTCTGTTGGTATCGCGCGTTGTGAGCTTTGTCTCCCACGCCGTCATCCACTTTCCATAAAGACCCGAATGCATCTATCCAGTTTATCCGTCGTTTGCCCGCGTTGAGAAGGAAAGACGAATCAGGATTGGACCATGCGGGAGCAGATCATAGTTCGGAGATAACAAGACATACACGACCTACGATGTAGTCCGCCGGCGTCTGGTGTGGGCTCAGGGGCAGTAACTGGACTGGATAATCGGGCGAGAGAGGGCGGAGGATAAGCC
>CAIZFH010000213.1 GCA_903932155.1 uncultured Granulicella sp.
CCCAAGTTTTCAACTTGGAAATTGGCCTGCACTCGCGTATGCGCACGACATCTCCGATTTTAAACTCGCCCTTTTCATCGTGGGCATGGTATTTCTTAGTCCGACGCACGGTCTTGCCCATGACCGGATGTGTGAAACGGCGTTCCACGTTTACCACCACGGTCTTTTTGTTCTTGTCGCTGACTACGACACCTTGCAGCACGCGCTTGGGCATTTTGCTGTTCCTTCTATCCTTCAGCCGGCCTTTCGGCGCTGCTCCGTCAAAATCGTTTGGATGCGGGCGATATCCTTGCGCACTACGCGAATGCGGTTCGTCTTCTCAAGTTGGCCATTGGCACGTTGAAACCGTAGATTGAATTGTTCCTTCTTGAGCTTACCCAATTGATCAGCCAACTCGTCTGTCGACTTTGTACGGAACTCGTCCGCCTTAGACGAAACCTTCGCCGAAGCCGCGGCTTCTTTGGCCTTCGACTTCGTCTTAGGAGCGGCTTTCGCCTTTGTTTTCTTCTCGGCCATGGTTCTTCTCACGCGCTACGGGCGACGAACTTCGTCGCAATGGAAAGCTTTGCCGCGCCAAGTCGCATTGCTTCTTTGGCCGTCGCCAAGTCCACGCCGTCAATCTCGAACAGTATGCGACCCGGCTTGATCTTAGCCACCCAGAATTCCGGCGCACCCTTTCCCGAACCCATGCGCACTTCCGCAGGCTTCTTAGACACAGGTACGTCCGGAAAGACGCGTATCCAGACACGGCCAGCGCGTTTCATTTCGCGCGTGATGGCACGGCGTGCGGCCTCGATCTCACGTGCATTTATGCGTTCTGGTTCCAGGGCTTTCAGCCCATAAGAACCAAAATTGAGCGACGTGCAGCCCTTGGCGGGACCATGAATGCGGCCCTTGTGTTGCTTGCGGAACTTAGTGCGTTGCGGTTGAAGCATGACGACGTTCTTCCAAACTTACGATGCCGACGCGGGTGTTGCTGTACGTTGTTGACCGCTGCTGCGGCTTTGATCAGAGGATTCAGCCTGGCGCTTCTCGACAGCCATGGGATCGTGTTCCATGATCTCGCCCTTGAAGATCCAGACCTTGACACCACAAGTGCCGTAAGTTGTCTTGGCAGTTGCCACGCCATAGTCGATGTCTGCGCGCAACGTATGCAGCGGAACCCGCCCTTCGCGGTACCATTCCATGCGCGCAATTTCGGCGCCTCCAAGACGGCCACCGCAATTGATGCGGATGCCTTGTGCGCCCAAACGCATCGCGGATTGGACCGCGCGCTTCATCACCCGGCGGAATGCCACGCGGCGCTCTAGCTGCTGGGCAATGTTCTCGGCTACCAGCTTGGCATCGATCTCAGGTTTGCGAATCTCGACTATGTTCAGATGGACTTCGTCGTTAGTGAATTTCTGCACATCGCTTCTTAGTTTTTCGATATCTGCGCCCTTCTTGCCGATGACTACGCCGGGGCGAGCGGAGTGGATCGTAATCCGACACTTCTTGTGTGGCCGTTCGATCACGACACGGCTGACGCCTGCCTGCTTCAAGCGATCGCACAGATGCTTGCGAATCTCGATATCTTCCTGAAGGAGCTTGCCATACTCCTTCTTGCCCGCGTACCAGCGCGAATCCCAGGTGCGGTTGATGCCGAGACGCAAGCCGGTCGGATTGACCTTTTGACCCATTACGCATTCTCCTTCGCGCGCTTGGGCGCTGACTTCTTGGCCGCAGCCTTCTTCGGGGCCGGTTTTTTCGCTGGCGCTTTCTTCGATTTATTCGCAGCCATTTCTTCGGCCGCCTTAACTGGTTCGGTCTTGGAGGGCTCCTGTTTCTCGCGTTTTTCCTCGACCACAATCGTGATTTGACTAAAAGGCTTGAGGATGCCTGCGCCGCGGCCGCGTGCACGCGCATGGAACCGCTTCATCACAAGGTTTTTACCAACGCTGGCTTCGCTTACGACCAGATCGTCGACGTCGAGATCGTGGTTGTTTTCCGCGTTGGCGATTGCCGACTGCAGAACCTTCTTCACCACCTTGGCAACGCGCTTTGGAGAAAAAGTAAGCTCGTTGAGAGCCACTTCCGCTTTTTTTCCACGGATTGCCTGTGCGACGAGGTTCAACTTGCGCGGAGATATACGGATCAACCGGCCGAGAGCCTTGGCCTGATGATCGGAGAGAACACGGGCGCGTGCATCCTTACCCATTATTCCGCCCTCTTCGCTTTCTTGTCGCCACCGCCAGAGTGACCATGGAATGTACGCGTTGGCGAAAACTCGCCAAGCTTGTGTCCGACCATATCTTCCGTGACCAGCACAGGAATGTGCTTCTTGCCGTTGTGGACGCCGAAGGTCAGGCCGACGAACTGTGGCAGGATGGTCGAGCGACGCGACCAAGTCTTGATCACGTCCTTACGACCCGAGCCACGCGCGGCCTCTGCTTTCTTGAGCAGATATCCGTCGACAAAGGGACCTTTCCAAACCGAACGTGTCATATCACTGTCCTTGCGTCGTCTTGCCGTGACGCGAACGCACGATGTACTTCGTGGTACGCTTATTCTTACGCGTCTTGGCGCCTTTCGTCGGCTTACCCCAGGGCGTGACCGGATTGCGGCCACCCTTGGTGCGGCCTTCGCCACCGCCATGCGGATGGTCGATTGGATTCATCGCCGTGCCGCGCACATTCGGACGTTTGCCCTTCCATACATTGCGGCCGGCTTTACTGATGACTTCGTTCATGTGATCGGGGTTAGACACCGCGCCGACCGTAGCCATACAATCCAATCGCACGCGGCGCACTTCACCCGAGTTGAGCCGCAAAGTCGCATAACCTGCATCACGGCCCAGATATTGCGCGTAGGTACCGGCCGAGCGCGCGATCTGCCCACCCTTACCCGGTTTCATTTCGATATTGTGGATGATGGTGCCAATGGGCATCGCCGAAAGCTTCATGGCATTGCCTGGCTTCACATCGACCTTGTCGCCCGAGACGACCATATCGCCGGCCGTCAGGCGTTGCGGCGCCAGGATGTATGCCAGTTCGCCGTCTTTATACTTGATAAGA
>CAIZFH010000214.1 GCA_903932155.1 uncultured Granulicella sp.
CATCAATGCCCTTGTCGGTTACCAGGTAGTCCTTGGTGTTGACGGCACGCTGTGCAGCGTCGCTCGGAGTCACCACTGGATGCTTCTTCTTGGCTTGCTTGGCTGCTTCCTTGGCTTCTGCGGCTATCTCTGTGGTGTCCTCGTTGCCCACCAGAGCTAACTTCGCGTTGGAAGAACGTTGCAGGCTGAGGGCGACATCGTCCAGGCAGGCCTTGGCTTCGTTGTCCACGCGCGTCGGGCGCTTGGCATCCCGCTCAAAGCTCACCGGGCATAGGCTGGAGGCCTGCGGGGCAGGAGGCGGAGGAGGTGGAGGAGGTGCAATCACGTTGACGCTTGTGTTCGCCGACACTTGATGTCCCTTATCGTCTGAAACACCACAGGTCACACGAATTGTTCCGGGCGCAGCTCCTGCTGTAGAAAGTGTCGCAGTCGCCGTTGTACTGCTGATGGATCCGGCAGTTGCGTTGTAGCTGTAGGTCAGAGGACGGTTCTGCGGACTGACGGCACTCGACGTAATCGTCGCACTACCGCCAGGATTGACCGATGAAGGATTCGCCGAGCAGCTGATGGTCGGAGGATCATACGCCCTCACCGTGAAGGTGGTGGAGCAGTCCGCGATCTGACCAGGCTTCGGTTTTGCACCCTGGGAGATATGGCCCTTAACCGTATAGGTTCCCGGTGCCGTGGATGCCGTGTTCACGTTTGCAACATTCGAGGATCCGGAGATCGTGCCGCCATCCGAAGTCCATGTATAGGTGACAACCTTCTTGGGGTTCGGGTTCAGGTTCATCGCCGTACCGGTTACCGTAATGGGGTCACCGGGAAAGACCAGCGATGGAGATGCCGAGCAGGAATAGGTAATCGGCGGGGGCGGTGTGAGTGTGCCTAGATGGGCCACAATGCCCGTGCTCACTTCAAGCGCGTTCAGGTTCGTGATTCCACCTAGTGTTCCGTTCGTCGGCACTGCGACAAGGGGACCGAAATTGACGCGGATAAAGCGATAGTCCGCCTCAAAGAGCCGTAAACTGAAGCGATTGCTAAGGAATGGCATGTCGTAGTCCATTCCTCCACCGAACGTCAACCCCGTTCCCCAGGTGTAGGGCTCATGCTCCAACGTGGCGGGGACTTCGCTGTTTGGACCATCTAATCTCTCGCCACCAATCAATGCGTGGGCGAATAAAGTCATGTTCTGCATCGGCATGCGGAAGATCGGACCAGCAGAGATCCCGGCGGCACTGTCATTCCGGCCGTCTGGGTGGTCAGTGAAAACAACCTCGACACCTTCATGACGGTTGAAGTAATACGCGGCGCTGCCAATCGCTCCTAAGTCGATGGAGGAGAATGGAATTGCTGTAGACGTGATCTTTCCATGAGCAGCGAAGTACGAGTAGCCCAGGAAAATATCTGCGCGCGATGGGCTTACCCCCGATGCGGCGGGCTTCTGTGCGTTCAGGCTTACCGCACTAAGGCTGACTACGCACGCTGCCAGCACCAGCCGGCCAAAACCACGAAACGGATGATCGATCATTGACTTCCTCCACGGAGATTACTTGCTGTAGCGCGAATGAGATTCTTCGCTTTGATACGGATGCACTAAGGTTAGCTAGATACAGTTTTATCCAGTCGAACCAAAGTTTACCGCAGATAGCTGTCCAGCTAAAAATAAAATTGCGTTGAACCTTAGATTAGAATGGTTTACCACCAGAGCCCATCCCTTTTACCTGCAAAACGAACCCTGCAACCAGCCCATAACCGAAGCGTCCGGTCATCAAACCAAAATCCCTCCCTGCGAACATTTAACCTTCTAAATTCAATACTTTGCGCAAAGAACCACGCTCCGCCTGGATCTTCTCCTGCAATAGCGTAATGGCATACAGAAGTTGTTCCGGGCGCGGAGGACAGCCAGGAACATAGATGTCCACCGGGACAATCTGGTTGACGCCCTGCACTACTGCATAGTTGTTGAAAACTCCGCCAGAGGTGGCGCATGCCCCCATCGAGATCACCCACTTTGGCTCGGGCATTTGCTCGTACAGCCGGCGCACTACAGGGGCCATCTTCTGCGATACCCTTCCGGCCACGATCATCAGGTCGCTTTGCCGCGGTGAGGGCCGGAATACCTCCGCGCCAAAGCGCGCTATGTCGTAACGCGAACCGCCCATCGACATCATCTCGATGGCGCAGCAGGCCAAGCCAAACGTCATTGGCCAGATTGAGCTTTTCCGAACCCAATTAATCGCGGCATCCAGCGACGCCAGCACGATGCCCTCGGTCTGGTCGTACCCCCAATTCACCTCGCGCAGCTTCTCCCGGTTGCTGGCGGAGCTATCGAGCGAGCCGAAAAGATACCGGTCTTTCGCCTGAGGCCCTTTAGCCGGGTGGGCCGTATTGAGATTTCGATCTGGGGTCAAGGACATATGTCTATTAATAATATAACCGCTGACCTAAGATTTTCCGGTCTGCGCCTTATGGTACAACCGCTCCATGTGCTGCATCCTCGTCGTGTACCCCGCGAATTGCTGTCTCTATGCGGTTCAGGGTGGCGGGTGTCCGTCTTGTTGGTGGGATTGATGGACCAACGATGGCTGAATATCGGCCACTTGCTCCATCCACGGGCAAGAAACAAAAGAGGCTGACAGGAAGAATTCCCTGCCAGCCTCTTCGATCGAACGATGCAATCTGCTACTTAAGCGGCTTACGACTTACCGCCTTGATCCCGCTCTCGTCCACGGACGTATTGCTCGCGGCAGGGTTGCTTGCGCCTGTCGGAATCAATGTCGTCGTGACCGTCTTGCTGTCATCGGTTCCGGTGTAGACAAGGATGCGAGAGGCATCGATGCCCTTGTCCGTTACCAGGTAGTCCTTGGTGTTGACCGCGCGTTGTGCGGCATCGCTCGGCTTTGGATGGCGGCGTTTCGCTTCTGCTGCGTTGGCCTTCTGTTCCTTGTCATCTGCATTCCCCACCAGTGCCAGCTTGGCATCGGTCGAACGCTGTAGGTTGAGTGCAATGTCGTCCAGGCAGGCCTTCGCTTCGTTGTCCACACGCGTCGGTCGCTTGGCATCCCGCTCGAAGCTAACCGAGCACAGACTGGACGCCATCGGAGCCGGCGGTGGTGGTGGTGGTGGCGGCGGCGGCGGCGCAATCACATTGACGCTGGTCGTCGCAGACGCGTTGTGTCCCTTGTCATCTGCCACGCCGCAGGTCACTCTAATCGTCCCCGGAGCTGCTCCCGCCGTCGACAGCATTGCCGAAGATCTGGTGCCGCTGATGGAGCCTGCGGTTGCGTTGTAGCTATAGGTCAGTGGACGGTTCTGCGGGCTCACGGCGCTGGCCGTAATCGTCGCGCTGTCTCCCGGATTCACCGACGAAGGATTCGCCGAGCAACTGATAGTCGGAGGATCGTACGACCTCACCGTGAAGCTCGTTGAGCAGTCCGCCATCTGGCCAGGCTTTTCGCCCTGCGACACATGACCCTTCACTGTATAACTTCCCGCAGCAGCAGCCGTTGTGTCCACGTTGGCAACGTTCGATGTTCCGGAGATCGTGCCGCCGTCCGACGACCAAGTGTAGTTTACTGTCTTCTTCGGGTTTGGATTCAGGTTCATCGCCGTACCTGTCACTGTGATCGGGTCGCCAGGAAAGCCAACCGACGGAGAGACCGAGCAGCTATAGCTGACCGGCACTGGGGGAGCGATATCTCCCAAGTGCCATACAAAGCCGGCGCTGGCCTGAAGGCCTGGAAGGTGCGCGCGTCCGCCCAGTGGGTATCGATTTATGATGCCGGCATACGGTCCGAAGTCCACATTGTTGTAGGTATAGTCAATCTGGAACAGGCGCAACGAGACCACCCGGGCCATATTGATATCCAGCCCACCGCCCGCGGTATAGGACGGACCACCCCACGTCTCGGGATTGTGGTATTGATACCCGATGGGGTGGCTGACCCTGGTATTCGGTCCGACCAAACGAGCCATGCCAATCATTCCGTGCGCGAAGAGGCTGAAATGTTTCATATTGTCGCGAACAATGGGCCCTGCCTGAATATCGTAGAGACCATCGTTATCGCCATCCGGGTGCGCTTCAAAGGCCGCTTCCAAGCCCACGTGCCGGTTGAAGAAGTAACTGCCGCTGGCATAGGCGCCCAGTCGAATGCTGTTATACGAGATGCCTACATCGGTGTCCGCGCCATGCGACTGAAAATACGAGTAGAGTGTGGCGAAATCGAACCGCGAGTTGTACACCGCTCCGCTATTGGATGGTGCAGCCGTACTCTGGGCCTGTAGGCTCAAAGAGACCAAAGGCATGACGCAGGCTCCGGCCAGAGCAACGCGTACTAGAAAACGGGTAAATTTTCCTAATTGATTCATAGTCCCAATCCCTCCAAAGCAGGCCAGTTGGCCATCGTTCTAACAGATAAGAAACACGCGAAAGGCATGCACAATGTCGATCGTTTCTCTTTTGGCAAAAAAGGCCACAATACATACGAAACGAAGATGCATGAACTCTTGGTCATCTTCGGCCAGGAGCGCAGCAATAACAGGCAGTTATTTCTAACTAGTAAGAAATTGCCTGCTATTTCCGTTCGGATGCAGTAGCGCAGTTAAAAGGTTGCCACCCACGATGTTTCTTCGCCGCCAGCATGTTTCTTATTTATGAGCAATCTTGCTCCCTCCGCGATCGAGCGCACCACCCGCACCCCACCCATTGACCGCTGAGAACTACCCTCTGCGTCTTATACCGCGTTAGCCTTCATGGCCGCCAAAAGGGCTAGTTTCAGCTCCTTCTGTTCCGCCGCATCCAGCTTCGCCCCATCGCGCGTGATGTAGAAGACGTCGATCGCAGTCTCGCCCTCGGTATCCACCAGTGCTACTTCGATATTGCAGCCGCGCTCCGCCAGTGCAAGACTAATGGCGCGCAGCAGCCCGGGAATATCCTGTGCCACCACCTGCAGCAGCGTGCTGTGCGACGATACCTCGTCGTCGAAGTCTACCCGCGCCTCCACCACCACCTTGGGTATCTTTCGCCGTCCGCGCCGCCGCCCACTCAGCAGCTTCTCCACCGCCATCTTGCCTGCCATCACGTCGTGAACGCTGGCCACAAACGCCGCGTGCTCCGACGCATTCATCTCCAGCGTGCGAAAGGTGTCGGTGAAGCGGAAGTTGTCCACCACAGTACCCTGCAGGTTACTGAAGGCGTCCGCGGTTACGATGTTCATCCCCCAAGCAGCCAGCGCTCCCGCCATATCGGCAAACAGCAGTGGGCGATCGCGCGCCAGCAGGGTAATTTCGCTGCTCACCGGAGCATGGCGAAACTCGATCTGCACCGGGTCCTCGGCAAAGCGTGCCGCCATGTCAAAGTGCAGGCGCACCTGTTCCGGCGTGCGTGTGCGAAGATAGCGTTCCGGAAATCCCTCGAGGAACGTCTCTACCTCGGCACGCCTGCCCGGCAGCAGCGACGCAACGCGGTTCACCAACTCCTTGCCGATGCGCGCACCCACGCGCTCGTCGTCCACGCTGCGGTCCAGATAGCTGGCCGTGGCAAGATACAGTCGCCAAAGGTTCTCCGCCTTCCACGGCGTCAGCGCGTCGGGATGTACCGCCTGAATATCCGCATAGGTAAACAACGACAACATGCGCAGCGCCTCCGGTGTCTGCACCTTGCCCGCGAATGCACGTACCGTCTCCAGATCGAAGATGTCCCGGCGCAACGCAGCCGACATCTCCAGATGGTTGCGGATCAGTCCCAGCATCAGCTCGCTCTCGTACGCATCGAGCACCAGCCGCCCGGCCACACTCTCCGCCATCCGCGCACTCTCCAGCGCGTGATCGCCGGAGCTTCGCGCTTTGCCAGTATCATGCAGCAGCGCCGCCAGGAAGAGCAGCGCAGGGTGCTGCACATCGCGCAGAATTCCGCCGAAGCGTTCCGCCCACACGCCCATCTGTCCGGTCTGCGGCTGCTCCAGTCCGTGCAGCGTATCGATCACCACCATGGTGTGCTCATCCACTGTATAGCGGTGGTAGGCGTCGCGGATTACCAGCGCATCGATACCGTGAAACTCCGGTATCAACAGCTCCAGAATCCCCAGCGCATGCATCACGCGCAGCGTCTTGCCAGCATGGAACCCAAGCAGAATCTCTTGCACATGCCGCCACAGCGACGGCCCCTCCTCCAGATGCGCCGACAGCAGCGGCAATCCCTGCGAGATGCGCTCCTCACTGGAGCGCTCCAGAGAGCATCCGCTGCGCGCCATGGCCACAAACAGTTGCAACACTACGTCCGGGTCCTGCGCGGGATCGCCTCCCGCCTGGGTTGCCACATCCAGCAGCAATCGCCCATTCGCAACCCGAAAGCCCACCGGATCAGGGTCCGTGCTGCGCCGGCTCCTGGCAAACGCAGCCTTGGCGGTAGCAGTCCAGCGTACCTTGTGCGGCTTGCCCGTAACTCCGTCCAGCATCTGGGTCAAACATCGCTCCACGCTGCGCGCGTGACGGAAGTACAGACGCATCCAGTAGGCCGCTTGCACCCCTTCTGCAGACGGGTCCGCCAACTGCTGCAACCGCTGCGCCCCCATTCCGATCCCCATCGCCGCAGCCGCGTCCTGCGCGTGCCAGTCCAGCGTATTGTCGTCTCGCTCATGCCGGTAGTGCAAAAAGCAGCGCACCGTGAACAGAAACTCCACCGCCTGGCGAAACTCTTCGCGGTCGCCCGCCGGCAAACCTCCGCACGTGTTGTCCGTGCCCGTCTTAGAGGTCCGTCCCACATCGGCAAGCCGCTGCAACCAAGCGCATACATGCACGTCGCGCAGCCCGCCGGGGCAGTCCTTGATGCTGGGCTCCAAATGGAAGGGCGTGTCGCCATACTTGGCATGACGCTCATCGGTCAGCTTCACCAGCCCGGATGCAAGCGCCTTGTTCTCCCGCTCCAGCATCTTGGGGAATCCCACCTCCACCAGTCGTTGGTAGACGGAGGCGTCCCCGCCCAGCAGCCTGTGGTCCAGCAGGGCAACCGTGAATTCCGCATTCTCCTCATCGAAGCGCTCCGCCTCGCTGCGCTTTCTGGACGTCGGCGACAGGCGTATTCCGCAGTCCCAAAGTTGCTGGCTGATGCGCCGGATCGGCTGCTTGATCTCTGTCTCCGAGACCTTCCCGTCCAGCAGATACAGCAGATCTACATCGGAGTAGGGAAAGAGTTCGCGCCGTCCATAGCCTCCCACGGCCAGCAAGGCAATCCCGTGGCCCAGCAGCGGCGTCTCCGCCACCGCCAGCGTCCACAGCGCCAGGATTAGCTCGTCCACCGCAGCCGCGCGCGCCGCTACCGTCACCGCCCCGCTCGTCCCGGTGGCAAACGCGCCGCGGATATCCAGCAATCGTCGCTGGTACTGGCCGCACAACCCATCGCTTGTGGTCGGTCCCTGCATGGCTGTGTTCCGGTCTGCCTGGATGGCTGGTTTTGAGGTAGTACTACCAGCATACAGCCACCCCGCATCAGAGCAAACGCCAGCCCATACAAGTGGTACGTTCTCAGTTCGCAGTAGGATTCTTTTCCGCGTGATCGACTACAAGCATCTCCACCGGTGCCTTGCTCAGTTGCAGCTTGAGACCCAGCTTTTGCAACCATGGAAAGAGACTCGGATGAGCGGGCACTCTTGTAGCATCAGCAAGACCTACATAGTGGGGATCCTGCTGCTCTTTCGCCCACTCCAACGTCTGTTGCATGTTCGGGGAAGCTACATCGTGACCTGCTGATATGACGATGATGTTGGGCCGTTCTATCGCAGGACAATCGAAATCTGTATCCAGGGCGACCCCATACTCGCCCTTCAATCCGGTCATATCCACAACCACCTGCCACTTGTCGTCGACGCTGCCGCCACCGTAATGTCCTGCATGCAATAGGATTGTCAGCAGGTTGGCCAACCCCGCCATGGTCATTCTGTCGGATTCCAGTGTGCAGCCTTTATGGTCATTGATCAGCAGACGGACTGGCCCGTCACGCGTATCGAGCGTCATATTGGCGGAGGTAGACTGTGTACTTCCACTGACAGGCTGGGGTGTAGCAGCGGCTGCTTTTAACTTCGGGCCGCCCTCGTCAACCTCCAGAGCCAATGCTTGCTGCACCCTAGATTCACGATGAACGACCAGCTTGAAGCTATCTTCGAGGAGTGTCTGGAGCATCTTTGGTGCATCGTTAACTGATGCTCCGGGGGGCATCTTGGCCACAATGTCGAATCGCTTGTCTTGCAACCAATCCGGCCCGCTGATCTGAACCGTTTGCTCCCCGTATGCAATGCCAATCAAATCCTGGAGTGTTAGACGGTCGTATTCTGCCTGTGATGTATCGACATGTGGGCCGAACTTGGTCGTTGCCGGTTTCTTTCCGGCTCTTATTTCAGCAAGCATCTTTGAAGCATCAGGCACAACATACGGCACTACCGTAGCCGAAACGAAGGCTGGTTTAGCCGGCATAGTCTGGGTGGTATTGACGGGCAGTGTTTGCCCAGACGCCGAACATGCGGCAACGATCAGTAGCCCTGCAGCTAAGCCAAGCCCATAGCCAGCTCGCATCTCATGCCCCAATTCAGCCCAGCGTCCTGAAGCAACCGGGTGGCGCTTGCCCCACATCTCGCTTTTGAGATGTGGAGCATTCCCACCGCTAACCGAATCCAACCACCCTTACAGTGCGATCTCTCCCCGCTCGTCATTGCGGATGCGGATCGCTTCGTCTATCTTCGACACGAAGATCTTGCCATCGCCGATCGTTCCCGTACGCGCCGCGATCAGGATCGTCTGGATCGCCTTCTCCACCATCTCGTCGGCCACCACCATCTCCACTTTCACCTTGGGTAACAGGTCGACCGAGTACTCGCGTCCGCGGTAGAACTCCGTGTGGCCCTTCTGCCGCCCATGACCGCGCGCCTCCAGAATTGTCATTCCCTGCACGCCAATCTCTACCAGCGCATCCTTGACTGCATCCAGCTTGGATGGCTGGATCACTGCTTCAATCTTCTGCATTTAATTCATCCTCTCACTTGCTTGCATTCAGGCAAGCTATAGCATAGTACGCCTCATCCGATTGATGCTGCCACCCCCCAACAAGAAAGAGGTGCACGCCCGACTCAGGCTATGCACCCCCATTCCTTCCAGCATCGTTCGGTCGGCCAAATCAGGCATGTTTCAGCCCCATCAATGCGCCCATTCGTAGCCTTCCTCTCCATGTTGCGACAGATCCAGCCCTTCCCTCTCCTCGGCCTCGCTCACTCTCAGCCCGATGGTCTTGTCCACCACAAATAGAATCAGCAGGGTGCCCACAATAGACAATCCCCATGCAATCCCGACGCCCATCGCCTGGTTCAGTATCTGGTGATAGTTGCCCTCCAGAACGCCCGTCGCCTTGCCCGTGCCGAAGACCGGGTTGATGGCGCTTCTGGCAAATAGTCCGGTGAGCAGTGCTCCAATCGTTCCGCCAGCGCCATGCACGCCAAATGCATCCAGTGAATCGTCATAACCGAACCACGACTTCACCTTCACCACCATATAGAAGCAAAACGCTCCGGCGATCAGCCCAATCACGATGGCCGCCATCGGCGACACAAATCCGGAGGCCGGAGTAATCGCAACCAGTCCCGCCACGCAGCCGGAGATGGCGCCCAATGCCGAGGGCTTGCCGTTGCGAATCCACTCTGCCGCACTCCATCCAATGGCCGCCGCCGCCGCGCCGAAGTGGGTCGCCACAAACGCCGAGGTTGCCAACGATCCCGCCGCCAGCGCCGATCCTGCGTTGAACCCAAACCAGCCAACCCACAGCAGGCAGGCACCGATAAAGCTCAGCACCACCGAGTGCGGCTGCATCGCTTCTTTCGGATACCCAATGCGTTTGCCCAGATAAAGCGCCGTGATCAACGCCGAAACTCCCGAGGTCACATGCACCACCGTTCCGCCGGCAAAGTCCATGCACGGAAAGCGTCCCGTCGAGGCATTCAGCAACCCGCCCACGCCCCACACCATGTGCGCCATCGGGCTATAAACCACAATCGCCCACAGCACCATGAACACCAGCATCGCGGAGAACTTCATGCGCTCGGCAAACGCGCCCGTAATCAGCGCCGGCGTGATGATGGCGAACATCAACTGATACACCATGAATGTCTGCAGCGGAATAGTGGGCGCGTAGGGGCTCGGGTCCAGCCCGACCCCATGTAAAAACATATTGTGCAGCCCACCGATAAACGCGTTGCCGCTGCCAAACGCCAGCGAGTAAGTGACAATGGCCCACAGCATCGTGATCACCGCCATCATGGCGAAGCTCTGCATCATGGTGCCCAGCACGTTCTTCTTGCGCACCAGTCCACCGTAAAATAGCGCCAGTCCTGGGCCGGTCATCAGCAGCACCAGTGCCGCTGAGGTCAGCATCCACGCGTTGTCACCCGAGGTCTGCGCCGTCGCGATCGCCGCCGTCTGCGCCGCCACCTGCTTCTCCAGCGCCGCAATACGATCCGCCTCCGCGCTTGGCTGGGAGTTCACCACATCGGGCACCACCAGCATCATCGCCGGCATCGGTGCCTGCGCCAGCGCCCTTGCTCCAACCATCGGCGGACAGCCCGCCACCACCCCAACCAACAACGCCAGAGACACCTTCAGCCACGTTGAACGCATCGGTTCATCACCTGTTTTGAACTCGGCCTACACAGAAACCGGCGCCTCCCGCTTCCGCAAAGAGACCTTGCACTCCGTGCATTTCGCGACGCAATCTGTGCGATTTTGCTGCCTTGTGTACTCTACACAAACAGCGCATAAGCAAACCATTAAATCTCGCGGTGCTGTGTTCGCCGTCACACAGCTACGGCAACTCACCCCTGCCCGTAGGTCTTTCCCGGCCCGTGCTTGCGAAAGTAGTGACGGTCAAGTAGTGCCTGGCTCACGCCATTCGCACCTGGCTTCAGGGTAAGCGTGTTGTACGCCATCTTCGCGCAGTACTCCAGCACCACGGCGTTGTGCGCCGCTTCGTGCGCATCCCTGCCCCAACAGAACGGCGCATGTCCCGCAACCAAACAAGCAGGCACAGCTAGCGGATCGATTACCGCCCGTGCAGGTCCGCCGGGGCCCGCTACAGTCGCCGCAAATCGCTGCACAATCGCCAATCCTGTCTCATGCACGTAGCGTCCACCGATGGCCTCGTCGGTCAGTGGAGCGGTACATGGGACTGGTCCATAGAAATAATCCGCATGGGTCGTCCCCAGCGCGGGAATCGCCATGCCTGCCTGGGCAAAGCTAGTGGCAAACTCCGAGTGGGTATGTACCACCGCGCCGATGGACGGAAACTCGCTATACAGCAGCGTGTGCGTCTCCAGGTCCGACGAAGGCTTCAGCGTTCCCTCCACCACTTTTCCGTCCAGATCGGTCACCACCATCAGCTCAGGCCGCAGGTCGTCGTAGTCCACGCCCGATGGCTTGATCACCACCAGACCTTGCTCGCGGTCAACTCCCGAAGCATTGCCAAAGGTATAAAGGACAAGCCCTCGCTTTACCAGTTCCAGGTTCGCGTCGAGCACCGCAGTGCGCAGATCTTTTAGCAACATAAGCACCAGAATAGTACGTTGGGGGGTTGTGTGGTTGTGGTTCGCCCTAGCGCAACTGGTTCTCTTCGCTGGAACTCAGCCGCACCACCCGGTCCACGGCATAGGGAGCGCGGTGACTTGGGTTGTGAAAGTGGCGTACCTGCAGTTCGCCCAGCAGACCAATGCCAAGCATCTGAATCCCCGCCAGCAGCAGAATGCCCGCAATGACGAAGATCGGTCCATGGGCCAGGATCAGGCTCTGCCCAGTCAGCAGCTTCAGGATCAGCAGCCATGCCGCCAGTCCGCTGCCGGCAATCATGGCCAGCGCTCCTATGGACCCGAAAAAGTGCAGTGGGCGTGTCATATATCGCAGAAGAAACCGGATGGTCAGCAAGTCGAAGCAGACGCGCACCGTGCGCGACAGGTTGTAGTGGCTCTGCCCGTGCTGCCGCCGAGGGTTGGAGATGGGGACCTCGCAGATGCTGGCACCGTACCAACTGGCCAGTGCGGGGATAAAGCGGTGCATCTCACCGTACAGCGGTATGTTCTGGATTACCTCTCGCCGATACGCCTTGAAGGTGGTGCCGAAGTCGTGGATTCCCACCCCCGAGATGCGCGCCACCATCCAGTTGGCGCAACGCGATGGAATCCTGCGCAGAAACAGGTTGTCGGCGCGGTGCGACCGCCATCCGCTCACCACGTCGTAGCCCTCTTCCAGGCGCGCCAGAAATTCGGGAATCTCCTCCGGCGCATGCTGTAGGTCACCGTCCATGGAGATCAGCATCTCGCCCTGCGCATGGTCGAAGCCCGCTGCCAGGGCCGAGGTCTGACCAAAGTTGCGGCGCAGCTTCACCACCAGCACACGACTGTCCACCGCAGCAATCTCTTCCAGCAGCCGGTACGTCCGGTCGCACGAGCCGTCGTCCACAAACACCATCTCGAAGGACTCACCCACATGCTCCATCACCAGTTTCACCCGGTCGTAGAGCGTAGTTACGTTCTCCTCTTCGTTGTGAAACGGTACGACTATGGAGTACTTCGGCATAAATACGATGATACGCCGCAGAATCCCGTGTTGTGTTAACACCCACTATGGATCCGTCAGAAGCGTCCTCGCGCAGGCATCAACCAAGGTTCAACCATCGCAATCCATCTGTTTCTGCCTCGACAAGGAATCTCCGGAGCTTGAGAATACTGGTGTAGGCGGCCT
Source organism: uncultured Granulicella sp. (assembly GCA_903932155.1). Classification (GTDB taxonomy): domain Bacteria; phylum Acidobacteriota; class Terriglobia; order Terriglobales; family Acidobacteriaceae; genus Edaphobacter. The sequence goes on from CAIZFH010000214.1 coordinate 12,766, forward strand.
GCGCGGGACACTACGCACCCCGCGCAAGGAGAGGGCATGAAGCAGATCTTCTGGATTCTTATGATCGCGGTTGCGGTGGTTCTTGCCACCGCCTGGTCCATCCACCGCGTCATCACCAGCGCTGTCAATCGCAGGGACATGGATGTGCGCAGCCAATCAGGCCAGACCAGCCAGAATAATGCCGCGACGGTTTCGGGGAACCAGCCGGCCTCCGCCAACCCAGACGGTATTTCGCAAAGCGCTCAATCGCACGCCAGCGGTTTGAACCCTCCAGCCTCCGACTCCATCCTCCGCAATCCTCCCAACGGAATGATCTTCGCGGGCTCGGGCAAGTATCAGATCTACCGCCAGGGTGACCTTACATGGCGGTTCAATACCGATACCGGCGATGCCTGCGTCCTGTTCGCCACCGACGCCCAGTGGAGTCAACAGCGTGTCTACCAGCATGGCTGCGGCGCAAGCTGAAGCGTACGCTCTACCTTTGACGCGGGGCCACTGCGAAACTTAACTTTCGCCATACCCGTCCAAATTTCAACGCGACTTCAGCCTGCTGAGGGAGCCCTTTCGCTCCAATTCGCATGATTTAGAACCATCTACCGCCGCAATTGACGATCGCATCACCAATGGATTATGGTTATCGCCGCGCACTCCTGCGCACACATTTCTGTTTTATCCCCACTCCAGTCATGAAAGGCAGTCCAATCTCATGTCCTCCAGAAAAGTAACCCGCCGCGAATTTGTCAGCGCCTCCAGCTTTCTCGCCCTGGGACTTCCGGTCGTGCTGGGCCGCTCCTATTCGTTGCTAGCCGCGCCCACCACTGCGCCCTTCGCAACCTATATTCCGCCCAAATCTCCGCGCACCACGCTGAACTTCAACCTCAACTGGAAGTTCATCCGCCAGGATGTATCCGGTGCCGAAGCACCCGCCTTCGACGACGCCGCCTGGTCATCTATTGCCACACCGCATAGCTACAACGATGTAGACAGCTTCCGCAAGCTTATCTCCCATGGCGGCGGCGATACCGGCACCTACAAGGGACTCGCCTGGTATCGCAAGCACTTCACGCTGCCTGCCACACTGGCTGGCAACCGCGTCTTCCTCGAGTTCGAAGGCATGCGCCAGGCCGGCGATATCTACCTCAACGGCAAGGATGTGGGTCTGTACGAGAACGGCGTCACGGCATACGGGATCGATATCACGGACGCCTTGCTGCCCAACGGCCAGGAGAATGTGCTTGCCGTCAAGGTGAATAACTCCGGCGGCTACCGCGAACGCGCCTTCTGCATGGCCAATCCCAAAAACGCCGACGGCACTGCCTGCGTCGCCCAGGGATACGAGTGGAACGCCAACGACTTCAATCCCAACCACGGCGGCATCAATCGCAACGTATGGCTGCATGTCACCGGCAAGATATACCAGACCCTGCCGCTCTACTACGGGTTGGAGAGCCAGGGCGTCTATATACACGCGGCCAACTTCAACATCGCTGGCAAAACGGCGGACGTCACCGTCGATGCCGAGGTTCACAACACGTCGGGCGACCGCGCCATGGTCGGCCTCTCGGTTGCCATCGTCGACAGCAATGGCCACGTCAGCGCACAGTTCTCGGGCAAACCCAGCGACCTCGCCGATGGCGAGAAGAGCATGATCTCCGCCACAGGAGCCTTGAAGCAGGCGCGCTTCTGGAGCTGCGAAGACCCCAACCTGTACGACGTCTACAGCATCCTCAAAGTGGGCGGCAAAGTTGTTGACGTCAATCGCATCGAGAGCGGCTTCCGCAAGACGGAGTTCAAGGGAGGAGTAGGAACCGGCGGCGTATTTATCAACGATAAGTTTGTCTACCTCAAGGGCTTCGCCGAGCGTGCCGCGGACGAGTGGGCGGGCGTGGGCGCGGGCTATCCCGACTGGATGCACGATTACACCGCCAAAATGATCCGCGACTGCCATGGCAACTACATGCGCTGGATGCACATCTCGCCCACCAAAACGGATGCGGACTCTTTCACTCGCTTCGGCATCATCCAGATCTGCCCCGCCGGAGACAAGGAACGCCTGGTCACTGGCCGCCAGTGGGACCAGCGCATCGATGTAATGCGCAACTCCATAATCTACTTCCGCAACAACCCAGGCATCGTTTTCTGGGAGGCAGGCAATACCATCGTCACTCCGGATGAGATGAAGCAGATCGTGGACCTGCGCAAGCAGTGGGACCCCCATGGCGGGCGCGTCATGGGCTACCGCGACAATGACGATGTGCCGACAAACCAGGCGCTGACGCCGATCTCCGAGTACTACGGCATCATGATCGGCCAGGACACTGGGACCGACCGGATCACGCAGCCGGGCCAGATGTTTCGCGGATACGCCGTGGACCGCCGAGACCGCGCGCCCCTGATCGAGACCGAGGATTTCCGCGAGGAAGGCTCGCGCCGCATGTGGGACGCCTTCTCGCCGCCCTTCTACAAAGCCAAGAAGGGCCCCAACGATACCTGGAAGCACGACGGCTTTCTCTATAACTCGGAGGACTTCGCCCTGGACGGAGTCAAACGCTATTGGATGTACTGGGAGAACCGCATCTCCAACACCGATCCGGCTCACTCCCGTTGGTCCGCCTACTGCTCCATCTACTTCACAGACGAGGACGCAGACGGCCGCCAGGACTCCACCGAAGTCTGCCGAGTCAGCGGCAAGGTGGACGCCATGCGCCTGCCCAAGGAGATCTACTTCGCCTATCGAGTCATCCAGAACCCGAAGCCCGACCTGCACATCCTGGGCCACTGGACCTATCCCCCCACCCAGCCCGACGGCACCAAGACCTCGAAGACCATCTACGTCATCTCCAACACAAAGTCAGTCGAACTTTTCCTCAACGGCAAATCGCTCGGGGTCAACTCCAAGCCGGACAATGGCTGGGTCTTCGCCTTCGCCGCGGTTGATTTTGTCCCCGGAACGCTCAAGGCTGTCGGTAAGAACGGTGACGCCATCGCTGCCCAGCAGGTGTTGACCACGGCAGGTCCAGCGGCTGCCATCAGGATGACTCCGATCATCGGCCCCAGGGGACTGCAAGCCGACGGCCAGGACATCGCGCTCATCGACTTTGAGGTGGTCGACGCCAAAGGAGTGCGCTGCCCCACCGACTATGCGCGGGTCGACTTCACCTGCTCTGGCCCAGCCATCTGGCGCGGCGGTTACAACAGCGGCATCCTCGATTCAACCAACAATCTCTATCTCAACACAGAGTGCGGCCTCAATCGTGTCGCGGTGCGCTCCACCCTGATTCGCTCCACCGACCCGGCCCCCGCACCCATCGTCGTCACGGCTTCGCGCGATGGGCTCAAGTCGGCGAGTGTGCGGATTCTGCCGGTTCGCGTATCCGAAAGCAACGGCATTGCCCACTATATGCCGCAACACCTGGCGGTCACAAAAGCTTAACAACCCGCCACAGGCAGCTCCACCATCGGTCAGGTACCCCATCCATTGCGGATTATCGCAATGGGTGGGTTAGCGCGTGCCCATTCGTTCCGCGTTCTATGCGCAGTGTGGGAATCGAACTCTGGCCTCGCTTACCTCTGGATCGCAGTCTCTGCGGGTGTAATTTTTGTTGTCACTTGTTGCGGCGTTGGCAACTGCGTACTGTCCCAACCTCCACCCAGCGCCTCAATCAGTTGTACCGATGCTGTCATCACCTGGGTATGCAACGTCGTCAGAGTCTGCCGGTCAGCCAACAGAGTGTTCTGCGCCGTCACCACATTGATGTAGGGATCCACTCCAGTCTCATAGCGCGCCGTCTCCAGATCGACGACCTGCTGCGCCGACTTCTCCGCCTGTTCCTGTTGCTGGATCTGTTGCGAAAGGATGCGTACGGCGGCCAGCGCGTCTTCCACCTGCTGAAACGCGCTCAGCACGGTCTGCCGGTAGCTATCGACATCGCCGTTGTATATCGCCGCGTACTGCATCGCGGTGGCGCGCTGTAGGCCACCCTGGTAAATGACCTGTGACAAGGAGGGCCCAACCGACCAGAATCTGCTCGGCCAGTCGAAAAGGTGCATCAACGTCGAGCTTTCCAGCCCTCCCTGCGCACTCAACGTCAGTGTGGGAAAGAAGGCCGTATGCGCAACCCCGATGGCTGTGTTCGCCGAAGCCATCACACGCTCCGACGCCGCGATATCCGGCCTGCGCTCCAGCAACTGCGAGGGTACGCCAATCGGTATCGCAGGCGGTATCGCACTCAACGCCCTCACCGGAACGGAGAACGAGGAGGGATCGACACCCGTCAACACCGCGATCGCATGTTCGTACTGCGCACGCGCCACACCCAGGTTGATTAATACCGACTGCGCGTTCTGCAAGGTGTTCTGCGCCTCCACCACCGCAATCTGAGTGCCCACTCCGGTCTCATACTGTGATCGTGTCAGATCCAGCGATTTCTGATCGTCCGCCACCGTCTGTTGATACACCGCCATCAGCGCGTCTTGTCCGCGAATCTCGAAGAAGAACTCTGCCAGGCTGGCCTGTTCGCTCAGCCTCTCGTTCTCCAGGTCCGCCGCGCTCACCTGCGCGTTGTACTGTGCTTCTCGCACCTGGCTGTGAATCCTGCCCCACAGATCGGGTTCCCAGGAGGCGTTGAACGGCAGCGCGATCAGGTTGCTCTGCGCCTTAGGTCCACTCGAACCGCCGGAGTTAGCCGAGGCCTGCGATCGCGTGAACGAAGGTCCGAAGCTCACCGTCGGAAATAGTTGGGAGCGCACCTCGGCTACGATGGCCCGCGCCTGCATGAAGTTCTCGAAGTACACCTTGATCGTCAGGTTGTCGATGTTCAGCTTGTCTTCCAGACCATTCAGCTCCGTATCGTTGTAGATCTCCCACCATTTGCCGTGCAGCATCGCGTCCTGAGGCAAGGCTACCTTCCAGTCGCCCGCTGCGGCATCCGGCGCGGGCGCTTCCTTGTAGGCGGCAGGCGGTGCCTGTGCCATCGCCGGAGGCCTCTGGTATTTTGGACCCACATGGCAGCCGCTCAACTGAAGGGCTGCCAGTGCGAGGGCGAATGCAACGGGTTGACGGGTACTTCTCATAGTTTTACTTCCATGGTGAGTCAAGTTTAATCCGAAGTCGCCCCAATCGGGCCGCCCACGGAATCGAAGCTCTTGCGCCGCCGCGCTGCTACCCGCAGGCGGATCCGGTCAAACGTGAGGTATACCACCGGAGTGGTGTATAGCGTTAGCATCTGGCTAACCACCAGACCGCCCACAATCGTAATTCCCAGCGGCCGGCGCAGTTCACTGCCGGTGCCGGTGCCGAAGGCCAGCGGCAGCGCGCCGAAAAGCGCCGCCATGGTGGTCATCATGATGGGCCGGACGCGCAGCATACATGCCTCGAAGATGGCGTCTTCCGTCTTCATACCCCGGTCGCGTTCCGCCTGCAGCGCGAAATCGATCATCATGATCGCATTCTTCTTCACAATGCCGATCAGCAGGATGATGCCGATGATGGAGATGACGTTCAGGTCCTGGTGGAAGATCATCAAAGCCATCATGGCGCCGGCACTGGCCGAGGGCAGGGTCGAGATGATGGTCAGCGGATGCACCAGGCTCTCATACAGTATCCCCAGAACGATGTAGACACTCAGCAGAGCCGTCACAATCAGCATCGGCTCGCTGCCCAGCGACTGTTGATAGGCCTGCACCGTTCCTGCAAAGAAGCATCGTACCGTCGGGGGAATGGCAAGGTCCGCCTGCATCTTGTCGATAGCCAGGGTCGCGTCGCTCAACGAGAGGCCCGGAGCAAGATTGAACGACACCGTTACCGAGGGAAACAGGCCAGTGTGACTCAGCGACAGGGGTGTCGTATTTGCCTGCGCCTTGGCTATGCTCAGAAGAGGAGTGTTCCCGCCCACCGTCGGGTTCCTGCCCGACGGATGCAGATACACAGTCTTCAAGCCATCGGGTGACGCCCAGTACTCCGGCGCAACCTCCAGCACAACGTAGTACTGGTTCAATTGCGTATAGATCAACGACACCTGGGACTGTCCGAACTCAGAATACAGCGCCGCGTCCAGCGAACTCACGCTCTGCCCAAGCCTGGCTGCCTCTACGCGGTTGTAGGTCAGGCGCTGGTCCAGTCCGCCATTCTGCTGGTCGCTGCTTACATCCAGAAAACCCGGCAGCCGCGTGATGGCTGCCAGCAGCTTCGGCCCCCACAGCTGCAGGTCGGCCACGTCGTCCGACTGGATGGTGAACTGGTACATCGCGTTGGCGCCGCGTCCTCCTACCCGGATGTCCTGTGCTGCCTGCAGAAACGTGGACGCACCCGTAAGCCGGTTCAGCTTCGGACGCAGCCGGTTTACCACTCCGGAGGCGTTGGTGTCTCGCTTCTCCACAGGCTTCAGGACGACATTCACCATTCCAGTATTGGTGGCTCCGCCTCCCACGAATCCGATCACGTTCTGCACCGCCGGGTCGGCCCCAACCACCCGCTCAACCTGTTGCAAGGTGGCGTTCATCGCTGGAAACGACGCATCCTGGGGCCCGCGCAAGTTGCCTTGCAGGGCGCCTGTGTCCTGCTGCGGAAAGAACCCCTTGGGAATCTTGATCGCGATGACCACATTGAGAGCAATGATCAGAAACAGCACCGTGAGCACCATGGCCGGGTTCTGTAGCATCCAGCGCAGACTCTTCCGATAAACGCTCAAACCCCATCGAAAGGCCCCGTCCGACATACGGGACATGCGTCCCGGCTTCACATCCTTCTGGCTCTTCAGCAGATGGGCACACATCATCGGCGTGGTGGTCAGCGAGAGCACCATCGATACCACAATGGCAGTGCACAGCGTCACAGCGAATTCGCGGAACAACCGGCCCACGATTCCACCCATCAACAGCAGAGGAATGAAAACCGCGATCAGCGACATGCTGATCGTCATTACCGTAAAGCCGATCTCTTTGGAACCGCGTAACGTCGCGGCAAAAGGCTCCATCCCGTTTTCAATGTGGCGGGTGATGTTCTCCATCACCACGATCGCGTCGTCCACTACAAAGCCGGTAGAAATGGTCAGCGCCATCAGCGACAGGTTGTCCAGGCTGAAACCGCACAGGTACATCACCGCAAAAGTGCCGATCAGAGAGGTGGGAACCGCCACCGCCGGAATCAACACGGCGCGCGGGCTGTGCAGAAAAACAAACACAACCAGGATGACCAGCACAATCGAGATCAACAGGGTGCGTTCCACGTTAAAGACCGACGCCTTGATCGTGGTGGTGCGGTCCATCACCACTGTAGCGTTGACGCCCTTGGGAATTGATGCCACCAGCGAGGGCAACTGCGCGTAGATGCGCGTCACCGTGTCGATAATGTTGGCGTTGGGTTGGCGGCTGATAGTCAGCACCACCGCTCGCTTGCCATTCAGGTAGCCGCCCGAGCGCAGGTTCTGCACCGAGTCAACTACGTCCGCTACATCCGACAGGCGCACCGCCGCCCCGTTGTGGTAACCCACGATCAGCGGCTTGTAGTCGTCCGCATGGGAGATCTGCCCATTCACCACAATGTCCGCACTTACATCGCCGTTCGTGATCTGTCCCCGCGCCAGGTTCGAGTTCTGCAGCCTCAGCATCGACTGCAACGTCGCCATCGTCATGCCGTAGCTGGCCAGCTTGGTGGGGTTCACCTCCACGCGCACCGAGGGCAGTGCGCCGCCCCCTGCGCCCACCTGTCCCACCCCCTGGATCTGCGAGAGCTTCTGCACCATCACGGTGGAGGCTACGTCATACATCTTGTCCGGCCCATACACGTCCGAGGTAAGCCCGATAATCATGATCGGTGCATCCGCCGGGTTCACCTTGCGATAGGTCGGGTTGCCCGGAAGATTGGCCGGAAGATAGGTCCGCGCCGCGTTGATCGCAGCCTGCACATCGCGTGCAGCCCCGTCGATGTCGCGGCTCAGGTCGAACTGGATCACGATCCCGGTCGAGCCCAATCCACTCGACGAGGTCATCTCAGTGACGCCCGCAATGTGCCCAAATTGCCGTTCCAGAGGCGTCGCCACCGAGGAAGCCATGATCTCCGCGCTGGCTCCGGGTAGCCCCGCGTTCACAAAGATGGTGGGAAAATCCACCTGGGGCAGTGGAGAGACCGGCAGCACCTTGAACGCGATTGCGCCCGCGATCGCTACAGCCACTGTAAGCAGCGTCGTCGCTACCGGACGATGGACGAACGGCGCGGAGATATTCACATCGCCTCCACGGAATGCGAGTAGTCGCTCCCTGCTTCCTCTTCCCCGCTGCCACCCTTGCCTCGCTTATGAGAGAAGCGCTGGCCAAGATTGTCGAAGAAGATATAGATCACCGGAGTTGTATACAACGTCAGCACCTGGCTCACCAGTAGCCCGCCCACCATGGTGATGCCCAGAGGCCGTCTCAGCTCAGATCCCATGCCGGTGCCGAATGCCAGCGGGATCCCGGCCAGCAGTGCGGCCATTGTCGTCATCATGATCGGACGAAAACGCAGAAGGCATGCCTCATAGATCGCGTCCGTCGGATTTCGGGCATGCTTGCGCTGCAGTTCCAGCGCGAAGTCCACCATCATGATGCCATTTTTCTCCACAATCCCGATCAGCAGCACAAGCCCGATGATCGCCACCACACTCAGGTCCTGCTTGAAGATGTTCAACGCCAGGAACGCCCCCATGCCCGCGGAGAACAGCGTCGACAGGATCGTGATCGGGTGGATAAAGCTCTCATACAGAACGCCCAGAACAATGTAGACCGTCACCATCGCAGCCAGAATCAGCAGCGGCTCGTTCGCAAGAGAATTGCGGAACGACGCAGCCGTACCCTGAAAGTCGGCCTGCAGGCTGGCCGGCATATTCATGCTCTTCTGTAAATTGTCGATCGAGTTGATGGCGCTGCCCAGCGACGCGTGCGGAGCCAGGTTGAAGCTCACCGTAATCGATGGAAACTGTCCCTGGTGAGTGATCGATAGCGGTTCCGTCGTGGTCTCGAAGTGGGAGAACGCACTCAGTGGTATAGCGTTGCTTGGTACCGAGCTGGTTATGCCGGCCGAGTTCGCGCCAACCGTTGCCGTACCCGACGTAAGCACGCTGGCCGGAGGTGTAAGCAAGCCCGCCGAAGGCGTGAACAACGTGGTCGCCGTCAGCGCATTCGATCCCGCAGAAGTCGATCCTCTGCCCGAGGAGCTGGACGCCCCCGCTCCGCTTGTGCCCGCCGCGGCGTTGGCCTGAATGTAGATGTGGTCCAGCATCTGCGGATCAAGCTGGAACTGGGGCTGCGCCTCCAGAATCACGTGGTACTGGTTCAGTTGCGTGTACATCGTGTTGATCTGGCGCTGGCCGAACGCGTCGTATAGCGTATTGTCGATTGTCGTGGGCGCAATCCCCAGCCGCGACGCCGTCACCCGGTCGATCACCAGCGACACTGCCAGCCCGCCCATCTGCTGGTCCGTGGCTACGTCCTCTAGCCCAGGCATGTCCTTCAGCTTATCGACAAAGAGATTGGTCCACAGGTTCAACTCGTTCGGGTCGGGGTCCTCCAGCGTGTACTGATACTGCGTCCGGCTGACCCGGTCATCTACCGTAATGTTTTGTACCGGCTGCATGTAGAGCTGAATCCCCTGCACCTTGTCGATCTGTGGCTTCAGCCTCCGAATCACGTCGGCCGCGCTCAGGTCGCGCTGGTTCAGCGGCTTCAGGTTGATCGATAACCGTCCGCTGTTGGTGGTCGTATTGGTCCCGTCCGCCCCGATGAACGACGACAGGCTCTCTACCGCCGGGTCGGCCAGGATCACCTTTGCCAGCTCCTGCTGCTTCGCCGCCATGGCATTCGAGCCAATCGTCTGCGGTGCCTGCGAGATGCCCTGGATCACCCCCGTGTCCTGCACCGGGAAGAATCCCTTCGGTATCAGGATGTACAGGTACACCGTCAGCCCCAGCGTGCACAGGGCCACAAATAGTGTGGCTGTCTGGTAGCGCAGCACAAACTTCAGCGTCCTTCCATAGAAGGCGATCATGGAGTTGAAGGCCCGTTCCGAGGCCTTGTAGAAACGTCCCTGTTGCGCCTCCGCGTTGTGCTTCAGGATGCGCGACGCCATCATCGGCGTCAGAGTCAAAGACACCACCGCGGAGATAAGAATGGTGACTGCCAGGGTCACCGCGAATTCGCGGAACAGCCGTCCTACTACGTCTCCCATAAACAGCAGTGGGATCAGCACTGCGATCAGTGATACGGTCAGCGACATGATAGTGAAGCCAATCTGTTCCGCGCCCTTCAGCGCAGCCTGCATGGGTGTATCACCCGCCTCCAGATAGCGCGAGATGTTCTCCAGCATCACGATCGCATCATCCACCACGAACCCGGTCGAGATGGTCAGCGCCATCAACGATAAGTTGTCCAGGCTATACCCCAGCAGGTACATGGCCCCGAAGGTGCCCACCAACGAGAGCGGTACGGCCACGCTTGGTATGATGGTGGCCCACAGGTTGCGCAGGAAGAGAAAGATCACCATCACCACTAACCCAACCGTCAGCAGCAGTTCAAACTCAACATCGTTGACCGACGCCTGGATCGCGGTGGTCAGGTCGGTCAACACCGTCACCTTCACACCCTTCGGCAGGTTCGCCTCCAGTTGCGGCAGCAGCCGCTGGATGCTTTCGACCACCTTGATGGTGTTGCCTCCGGGCTGGCGCCGCACATTCAGGATGATCGCCGGGGTCTGGTTCATCCATGCCGCCTGTGTGCGGTTCTCCACTCCATCTACGATGTTGGCAACATCGGTCAGCATCACCGGCGCTCCATTGCGATAGGCCACCACCACCTGGCGGTAGTCCTTGCTCGTCACCAGTTGGTCGTTGGAATCGATCTGATAGTCCTGATGCGGCCCGTCGAAGTTCCCCTTGGCCGCGTTGACGCTGGCATTGCTAACAGCGGAGCGCAGGTTCTCCAGGTCGATGCCATACGACGAAAGCTGTGTCGGATTCACCTGAATCCGCACCGCAGGCTTCTGCCCGCCGCTGATGCTCACCAATCCCACGTCTTTCAGCTGCGAGATCTTCGGCGCCAGTCGCGTATCCACCAGATCTTCAACCTGCGGCAGCGGGATCGAGTCCGAATTGATCGCCAGCGTCAGCACCGGTGCATCTGCCGGGTTGGTCTTGCTGTAGATCGGCGGCGATGGCAGGTTCGCCGGCAGGAAGCTCTGCGCCGCATTAATCGCCGACTGCACCTCCTGCTCCGCAATATCCAGATCCAGGCTCAGATTGAACTGCAGCACGAGCACCGAGTTGCCCGCCGAACTGGTCGACGTCATCTGGCTCAACCCCTGCAACTGGCCGCACTGCCGCTCCAGCGGTGCCGTCACCGTGGTGGCCATTACATCTGGGCTGGCCCCTGGATAAAACGTCACGATCTGGATCGTCGGGTAATCCACCTCGGGCAGCGCAGACACCGGCAGTTGGATATAGGCAACGATGCCCACCAACATGATCGCCGCCATCAGCAAAGATGTCGCTACCGGACGAAGTATGAAAGGACGCGACGGACTCAAGGGGCGCTACTCCCACTGGTGTTGGCCCGGTTCTGCCTGTTGGAGAGGTTCACCGGGGTGTTGTCCTGCAGTTTGTCAAAGCTGCTGGTCGCCAACACATCCCCCGGCTGGATGCCCTGCACCTGGGCTGTCTGCGCATTGGTCACGCCCACTGTAATCGGAGTCAGATGGGCCTTGTTGTCCGCAATTACATACACAAACGCCGCTGTCCCATTGTGTTGCACCGCCGCCGTGGGAATCAGCGTCGCTGCCACCAGTGTATTCACCAGCAACCGTATGTTCACAAACTGGTTGGGAAATAACGACGAGTCCGCGTTGGCGAACTGCGCCCGTCCCTTCACCGTTCCTGTTGTCGTATCGATCTGGTTGTCCAGGGTCAACAGCGTCCCCTTGGCAAGCTGCTTCTGATCGCGGTCGAGTGCATCCACCTCCAGCCTGGCCCGCTTCTTCAGTTGCGGCAGGACCTTGACCATGTCGACTTCGGGAATACTGAAGACCGCCGTGATCGGCTGGATCTGCGTCACTACCGCCATCACCGTGCCCCCGTTGGCCTGCACTACGTTGCCCGGGTCCACCAGCCGCAGCCCCACACGTCCCGTGATCGGCGAAAGAATGTGGCAGTATTGCACTTGAATCTGGTCGTATTGGACCACTCCCTGGTCGTTGTGTACGGTTCCTTGCACCTGTGCAACCAGCTTCTCCTGATCGTCCATCGTCTGCTTGGGAATCGCATTGCGCGCCCACGCCGCCTGGTAGCGCACCAGATCCATCTGCGCCTGCGCCAGTATCCCCTGGTCCCGCTCCAGAATTCCCTGCGCCTGCTGCAGCGTCGCTGCGTAGGATCGCGGATCGATCTCAATCAGAGGATCACCCTTCTTCACCAACTGCCCCTCGGTGTAATGCACCTCGGTCACAATCCCGCTCACCTGGCTGGTGATCGATGAGGTATACACAGGAGTGACGGTACCGATCGCATCCACATAGACGCCGATGTTCCCCTTCTGCGCCGTCGCCGTAGTGACTGGAACCACACCACCCATGCCCCCGCGACGGCCACCCCCGCCTCCACCCTGCGCGTTCTGCGAAACCTGATGCGACCGCAGAACAATAAAAAATCCTGCCGCAAAGAGGAGCAGCAGGACAATCCATACCACCGCGCGCATACCTTTTTGTCTGGGGGTTTCGTTCTTGGCTGACAGTTGGTGATCGAGGCCTATATGTGGTTGCTGATTTGGATCAGGTTGCAATTGTTTCTCCAGACCAAGCTCGCAGGACAGTCCCCTCCTACGCAACTTGTGACACTCTAAAGTGACGTGTGAAGCCTGCAATTTGTTGCGCAGTCTTCGGTCAACTCATAACAGAAAATCCGCTGACTTCGATTGTATCCCAGCATCGTGCGCCCCGGCACAGCGCACAATCCAACTCCTACCGGCATACATCGCGAGGCACACGTAGAAAAGCCCGCAATCAAGCGGGCTTTAGAACTTTATGCGAAATTCATGCGTTTCATTTTGGTGGAGCTGAGCGGGATCGAACCGCTGACCTCCTC
>CAIZFH010000215.1 GCA_903932155.1 uncultured Granulicella sp.
CAGCCTGCGCTTGAGGCTGGGATGGTAGCGCAAATTCAGGAGGTGGAGGCGATCGCCAACAATCCTGCCCCGCCGACGTTTGCCAACACACTGGTGGCGCTGGAGAAGAGCGGTCAACTCTACACTCGCGTGGCGGAGGTCTTCGATGGCGTGGCGCAGGCCAACACCAACCCGACGCTGGACAAAGTGAATGAGATCGAGTCGCCGAAGCGCGCAGCGCACCAGGACACAATTTTTCTAAATGAGAAGCTGTTTGCGCGTGTGGCGGCAATCCACAAACAGATGAATTCGCTGGGGCTGGATGCGGAGTCGCGGCGGCTGGTGGATGTGTATTACAAGCTGTTTGTGCATCTGGGGGCGAACCTTTCGGCAGAGAACAAGGACAAGCTAAAGAAGCTGAATGAGGAGGAGTCGACGCTGGAGAACAGCTTCCGCACCAAGCTGCTGGCGGCGACTAAGGAGGCGGCCTACACCACAACCGACAAGAGTGCGCTGCAGGGGCTGACGGATGCGGAAGTGGCTGCGGCAGCGGAGTCGGCCAAGGGGCGGAAGGTGGATGGCTACGTTCTGCCCATGCAGAACACGACGCAACAGCCAGTGCTGGTGTCGCTGGCGAACCGCGCAACGCGGCAGGCGGTCTTTAAGAACGCGTGGAACCGGGCGGAGCGGGGTGGGATCAACGATACGCGGGATACGATTGCGCGACTTGCGCAACTGCGCGCGGAGAAGGCAAAGCTGCTGGGCTATCCGAATTTCGCGGCCTGGAATCTGGAAGACCAGATGGCGAAGACGCCCGACGCGGCGATCAAGTTTATGGATGCACTGGTGCCTGCGTCCACAGCGAATGCGACTGCGGAGGGCAAGGACATTCAGGCAGTGATTGACGCGCAGAAGGGCGGGTTCCAGTTGCAGCCGTGGGACTGGGAGTTCTACTCCGAACAGGTGCGCAAGGCAAAGTACGACATCGACGATGCGCAGATGAAGCCATACTTCGAGATCGACAATGTGTTGCGGAATGGCGTCTTCTACGCGGCGAACCGGATGTATGGGCTGACATTCAAAGAGCGCAAGGACATTCCCGTGTACGCGCCGGACGTACGCGTCTTCGAGGTCTTTGAGGCGAGCGGCAAGCCGCTGGCGCTGATGTACTTCGACTACTACAAGCGCGACAACAAGGGCGGCGGCGCGTGGATGAGCAATTTTGTGGACCAGTCGAAGCTTCTGGGCAAGCTGCCGGTGATCTACAACGTGGCCAACCTGAGCAAGCCGGCGGCGGGCGAACCGGCGTTGATCAGCTTTACCGATGTGACGACGATGTTCCACGAGTTCGGCCACGCGCTGCATGGGATGTTCTCCAACGTGCAGTATCCGATGCTGTCGGGGACGAGCGTTCCGCGCGACTTCGTTGAGTTTCCCTCACAGTTCAACGAACACTGGGCGAGCAACCCGGCGGTCTTCGACCACTTCGCCAAGCACTACAAGACGGGCGCGGCTATGCCGGCTGAGCTGGCCGCGAAGCTGCGCAAGGCGGAGAAGTTCAACCAGGGATACATACTCACCGAGCTGCTGGCGGCCGCGGAGCTGGACATGCAGTGGCATACGCTGCCAGCGACGGCTGCGGTGGAGAATCCAGACACCTTTGAGAACGCGGCGCTGGAACGGAAGCACATTGCGCTGGCGACGGTTCCTCCGCGCTACCGGTCGAGCTACTTCACGCACATCTGGAGTGAAGGCTATGCGGCGGGATACTACGCGTATCTGTGGAGCGAGATGCTGGACGACAACGCGTACCAGTGGTTCGAAGACCACGGCGGACTGACGCGCGCCAACGGCGAGCGCTTTCGCGCGATGGTGCTGTCGAAGGGCTACACCCAGGAACTAGGCAAGATGTATGCGGCTTGGCTTGGGACAGAACCAAATGTTGGGCCGATGCTGAAGGAGCGCGGGCTAGCGGCGGAGAAAGCCGGGAAGTAGGTTAAATTCCCGGTCTTCGCGGAGCTATTGCTTGGCTTGATCGAGAGCCTCGATGAAGAGGCCGGCCCAGTGGGCGACGGCTTCCGCGTTGGTGCCGGTAACGTCGTCGCGTTCGCCTTCCAGGGTTGCAAGCTGCACTGCGAAGTTGCCGACGGTAGAGCTCTCGGGCGATCCACGGAAGACTTCGAGTCCGGTGGCCTCCGCTGTGAGGCGGTTGAGGAATGCGTTCTGATTGGCCCCGCCGACGATGAACAGCCGCTTCAACTTGCTGCCGGTGAGCAGGGCGACGCGGTCCAGCACCGCGGCATAGCGCGCGGCCAGCGAGTGGAAGATAAGGCTGGCGAAGGCGGGCGCGTTAGAGGGATTCTCGTCGAGCGGCGCGAGGTTGTTTTTCTTCCTCTGGCTATTGATGCGCTGCGGCATGTGTTCCGGCAGCAGCAGGTCGGGATCGTCGACATCGAGCAAGCCGATGGGGCAGGGAATCTTCTCGGCCGCGGCAATCAGATCGACGATGGACCACGTCTTGCCGTCCAATGCCCATTGCGCCGTACACTGGCTGATGAGCCACATGCCGTTGACGTTCTTGTGGAAGCAGACGCCGCCGCCGACCGCGCCGAGGTTGGTGAAGTTGTCGGCGGTAGAGCCGGCGCTGTTGCAGGGCTGCTGGAGCAACATGCCGACGAGCGACCAGGTGCCGGAGCTGATGTAGGCCCAGTCGTTGCCGGTGGCGGGAATGCCGGCGATGGCCGCTGCGGTGTCGTGGCAGGCGGGCGCGATCAGCGTGGTGTCGCGGAAGGCGGGAAGCGCGGCCAGCGGGCCGCTGAGCTTGCCGAGGGCGGTGCCGGGCGGAACGATCTTCGGCGCGCAGGAGGGGTTCAGGCCGAGGGCGCTGAAGATCTCCTGGCACCACTGCTTGGTATTGAGGTCGACCAGCTCGGTGTGGGTTGCGTTGGTGTACTCGGCCACGTGCGCGCCGCCCCAGTGGGCGAGCAGATACTCCGGGAAGTTGAGCCACTGCTTGCCCTCGGGCAACCCGGCGAGCTTGTCCGCGTAGAGCTGGTAGACGGTGTTGAAGGGCAGGATCTGGACGCCGGTGAGCTGGCGCATACGCTCCTGGCTGCACTTCTCGTGTGCCAGGCGCTGCGACTCGGTGTTGCGCGGATCGCGATAGCAAAAAGGATCGGCCAGCGGAGCGCCGTTGGCGTCCACGCGCACATAGTCCACGGCCCAGCCGTCCACAGCGATGGAGCGGATGCCCTCGGGCGCCAGCGTGGCGCACTTGCGCAGGCCCTCCTCCAGCCCGCCGGTGATGGCTTTCAGGTCCCAGTGCAGGCCGCCGTCAATCTCGCGCGGGTTGTTCGGGATGCGGTGTACCACCTGGATCGTCGGGCGACCGTCCTTCCAGCGCAGCAGGCACACGCGGCAGCTCTCCGCGCCCAGATCGACCGCGATCAGCGCGCGTGTATCGGACGGGGCGAGTGGCCTGGTTGTCATTGAGCAACCTCCGGGCTGAATGCCGCCGGTGGGTTGGTTGATGATTGCATCCGTCTGCTCATCCAAGACTGCTGTTTCGTGTTTGCCGACCTCATGCTGACCTCTGCCCTTTATGGAAACTACTGATTTTCGCCGCATCCATCATTCCACTTAGGAGGGGATAGGGCAATTGGTGCAACTGCAAAGGATCGGGCACCCGGCCCATGGACTTGTGCAATGTCCGGGATGTCCCCAGTTCAATCTGTCAGAACTGTGCCCAGTCCGTACCCCGGCGGTACCCCCCCTCCCCCCCCTATTTTCGTAAAGTATGCAAAACAAAGAGAAAAGTATATGTACCGGTGGTATACGGGCATACATACCGGGGGTATACGACTCTTCGTCTCTCTTTCGCCCCATTGCGGCTAAAATGCGAAGGCCCTTGCGCGCACCCAGATCGGTCTCTGGACATATTTCCTCCTACTTTAATGATACGCGTTGGAGGGAAACTACTATGCCAAGTATTTTTCGGAGGGAAGTGATTGTTGGGGTGTGGGTTAGGGGGATTTTGTAGGGATGAGCCCCTTGACACGCGGATTTGTTGAGGTTTTTGGGGAAAGAAAATGCGGGGGTGGGTTGGGACCAAGTTAAGCTGCTCTGATTTCGTCGAGCAGTTCGGGATGCTGCTCCAGCACCTTGAGGAGCTTGACCAGCGCCAGAGGCGGCTTGGTCTTTCCGTTCTCATAACGCGAGAAGGCGTTGACTCCGCCGCCGAAGATCTCCGCGGCCTCGCGCTGATCGAGGGCAAGACGCTTGCGCACCCTGGCGATGAACTCGGGATCGACGATGGTTGCGTTGACCTGCTTGTTGAACTCCAACATCAATGCGCTGGTGCGGGCCGACTCAGCCACGTCGAGAATGGCCTCGCCGCAGGCCGGACAGAAGTCGCCCGTAATGCCGGGGATGACCGTGCTCTCGCCCTTGTAGGTGTAGGGGATGTCACGCGTGTCGTGCAGCAGTTCCGCCTTGGCACAGATTGGACATTTCATCTTCATAGCTCCTTGAATGAGACGATCAGCACATCGTTGATGACGGTCAGCTTCAGGTAAACTTCGCCAGCCTTGGTGGTGGGACGGTAGACGTCCTGCCAAATTTTGTGGTCGGCGTGGGTCGTCATGGACTTGTAGAAATCTTTCGGGGTTAGAGCAAGGACCACGGCCACCATTCCATCGAAATCGAAGCCCAACGCCGCTCCCCCTGCAAGAGCGGAGAACGTGGAGCGAACCTTGCCCTGCTGGATTAGCGCCCTGACGACGGAAAGCTGACAGTGGGGCGAGCGTTTCTCCATAGCTGATAATAACCTACTTGGTTATCTATTGCACGCGGTGGGTTGGGGCTGAACCCACATCTCAGAAGCGAGATGTGGGGC
>CAIZFH010000216.1 GCA_903932155.1 uncultured Granulicella sp.
ATCTTGATGGATGACGCGGAACTTCATGGCAGGGCAGCCTCCACGAAAGACTGGAACTGGCGCGCGTCCCCGCCCTGGACGAAGAAGGAGTTGGGATCGTGCCCATGCGGCAGCAGGACGCGGCGAACAGCGATACCTTGAGCGCCGAGACGATGGGCTAACTGCTCGGCGGCCCGCTGCCCACTCCGGTTGGCATCGACATCGAAGGCGAGATAAACAGTTCGCGAGCTCTCGCACAGCTGGCGGAGCTGATCCGTGTTGAGATGTGTGCCCAGCGAGCAGGTGACGTTGTGAAAGCCAACCTGTCGCAACACGGCATAGTCGAACAGGCCCTCGACCAAAATCACCTCTGAGCAGTGCCGGATCTTCTCCCATGCATACAAGCCGCCCTTGGTACCGGGCATAAAGCGATGAGCGAAGGCAGCTCCGATGCTGCGGCCGTAGAGGTTGACGATGTGTTCGCCCTGGCGCAGCGGGAAGACGATGCGCTGGTAAAAAGCGTCGGAGCCGTTTACGTTCAGCAGGCCGGACTGTCGCAGCAGATCGAAGGAATAGCCTTGTTCCGTGAGATGACGGCGCAGACTTCCACCGGGAGCGTAACCGATCTCCAGTTCCCTGATCAGGGCGCGATCATGCAGCCCGCGCTGGTTGAGATAGAACATCGCTTCGGGGTGTTGATCCAGTTGCTGCCGATAGAATGCAGTAGCCTGCTCAATCACCGCGACAGGATCGGCTTCTGGAGTGGTCTGTGGATCAAGGCATGCGAGGCTCTGGCGGAACGACAGTCGGCGGGACAACTGGATAAAGCGAATCAGATCGCCGCCCTGCCCGCAGCCGTGGCAGTAGAAGACATCCTTGCGTGTGTTGACGTAGAACGAGGGCCGGGTCTCCTCGTGCAACGGACAGAATCCGACGAACTCGGAGCGGCCCGCAGGATGACCAGTCCAGTGATGCTGCCGCAGATACTCCAACAGCGGCAGTCGCCGCTTGAGTGTTTCGACGTCTTCGCTCACGGCACTTTTTCGCCTCCGGAGCCAAGCGTAGGAGAACGATGCCGGCAATCCCAGGCAAGGATGGTGGGTAAGAAGGTCTTTCTCAGAGACGCAAAGGCCAGAGGTTTTTGAGAACCGGAGTGATCCAGCGCAATGGCCCTGCTTCGCCATCGGTCGGATGACTGCGCGCCAGCCAATGAGCTACCCGGTTTACGGTCTGACTGAGAAAGGAATGAGCCAACTGGGTCGCGTCCAGGCCGCTCGCCCAGCGGCGGACAGTGGAAGGATCAGGCAATCGATCAGGGTCTTGAAGCTTGGGCAATGCCTTCTCCCACGAGCAGTGCTCCGCAAAGCGCTGCCACAGTGCCTGGCAGCGCGCCAGCAGGCTGTAATGCGTGTAGGGAAGAGAAAACAGCGGAAGGAAAGTGAAGGTCGTCCCACAACCGGAGCAACGGCCGCGATGGACCCAAATCCAGTCGTGATGCTCGTCGTGGGCCTGCTTGCGGCGCCGTCCGTGACCAATGATCGAATCTCGTTCACAAACCGGGCATCGGCGTAAAATGATCTCGTCGCAGTCTTCTGCCCAGTCGGTCGCAAGCCTGTCCGGCCCCGCGGAAACTGAGACAAAGAGGATCGTATCTCTCAGGGGTTCCGCCTCTGGCTTCGACCGGCCAAGATCATCGTCGGAAGCGGAGCCCCGCCTCCTGAAGAAAAATCCAACTGAAAGAAAATATAACTTCTTACCTATAGGCCGTAGGGCATGATCCAGCCGATTGGCCGGTTATCTCACTGTTGGCAACAGCTGAGGTTCACGTCGCAGGCGGTCGCTAGACGCTAACGGATTGACGCATTTCGCAATACTCAAATCAGACGTGGTTGCCACG
>CAIZFH010000217.1 GCA_903932155.1 uncultured Granulicella sp.
ACGCGAGCTATGTCTCTGCGAACGTCACCGCGAAACAGTTTTCGTCATCGCGGGCGACGGGGGGGAGGGTGGGCGTGTATTTCCCCGCACTTAGGTTGGAGATTGGCGGTTCCTACGGCCATATGTTCGAGGGAACGCATCGCGATGCTTCGGGGTTCTATGTGTGGTGGCAGCCTGGGGGCGGTCCGGTCTCGATCAAGTCTGAGTATGCTCATGACGTTCATAGCCAGGGCTACTGGATCGAGACCGGATACAGGCTGTCGCGGTTCAAGGGACCAGAGAGCGCGATAGGCCGCTTTGAACCGCTCTTTCGTATGCAGCAGACGTTTCGAAACAGCACGGACGCAACGGACGGGCTTCCATCAGTGGATACGCAGCGCGCTGATTTTGGGCTCGACTATTTCCTGCCGCATGAGGTCAGAATCGACACGAGCTACTCGCGGCTGTTCTCTTCAACCGGAAACGGAAATATATGGAAGACGGGTCTCATCTACCGTTTTCTGTTTCCAGCATGGCCAGGGAAAAAATGAGACTACATACGCTAATCATGATAGGAACTTTCGGGTGCTGCTTGCTCTCTACGGCGCAGACGCCAGATACATCGGCTACGAAAGCCGTTGCGCCGCCAGCGAAGACGATTGCAGTCAGCCCGCCACAGCAGAGCGAGGTTGGCGAGCAGAAGTTCCAGCAGAACTGCAACCGGTGTCACAACGCGCCGCAGGAATTGCCGCGCCGGATCAGCGGCACGTTGGTGCTCCACATGAGGGCGCGTGCATCGCTAAGCGCGGCAGACGAACGTGCCATCCTACGCTACCTGGCGCCTTGATACTTTGAGGTTTTTACAAACAAGTGACAAACGCCGCATTGCTCCATGACAACCAGAGGTACGGCAGGACTTAGCTTCAGGACAGCAAACCCATCAGGAGCATTAGGCATATGAAACTACAGATGATTTCCAAATTGCTGATCGTGGGCGCACTGGCCATCCTTTGTGTCACTGGCACCAGACGGGTGACGGCAGCAGATACGCCGCACCGGATCGAGATTGTGGCAAAGCGCTTCTCCTTCACTCCATCTGAGATCGCCTTGAAAAAAGGTGAGCCGGTGGTACTGGTACTGCACAGCGAGGACGTTCCCCATGGGATCAAGTTCAAGGAGCTGAATCTGCTGACCGAGATTGGCAAAGGCGCGCCAAGCGAACTCGCCTTCACCCCGTCTGCAACCGGAGACTTTGTTGGCCACTGCTCGCGCTTCTGCGGCAGCGGGCATGGCTCGATGACGTTGACGCTGCACGTGACGGAGTAAATCGCTATGCGCCGGATCGCATTCAGTGCGCTTGTATTATGCGTAGTTTCGCTGCAGGGCTGCAAGGCGACTGCGCCGGGCAAGGTGGAGGGGGCCATGATGACGAAGGCGAAGCACACAATGTTCATCGGCAACAAGCATGCGAGCAACCCAATTCCATACAGCGCTCAAAGCGTGGTAGATGGCAAAGAGGCATTCTCGCACTATTGCGTTGCTTGCCATGGAATGGATGGCCAGAACACCGGGGTGCCGTTTGCCGACAGGATGGACCCACCCGTGCCTTCACTGGCCTCGACGGATGTTCAAGCTTACTCGGATGGCCAGTTGAAGTGGGTGATCGACAACGGCATTGCGCCCTCCGGGATGCCGACCTCCAAAGGGATACTTAGCGACGACGAGCAATGGCAGATCGTGCTGTTCCTTCGCCATCTTCCTCCGGCAGGCAGTCTCGGTGAGCCGGAGATGTATGGGAAATGAGCATTTGGAATGCCGGCGGAAAGGAGGGAAGATGAATCGCAGATTGGCAGAAGCGGTTGTGGACGCCTTCCGGGGTGAGTCGGCGCAGGCACTGCGTGATCGCTTTGAGAATTTCCACGAGCAGGATTGGTCGCGCAGCGTCAATTGGCTACATACCAGCGGCCTGGCACTCTACTTCCTCTGCCGTGCGCGTGAGTTGGGCATCGCGGATGTGATGCCGCCACGAATTCTTTGCGATCTTGAAACTGCTCATCACGAAAACCACGCACGTACCGAAGCAATGTTCGACGAGTTCGTGAAGGTCAATGTAGCGTTTCAGAGGGCAAAGCTGTCCTATGCGAACCTGAAGGGATTTTCTCTGGTTCCGCGCTCTTGCCCCGACCCGTCCTACCGCTATCAACACGATCTGGATTTCCTGGTCTCGCCGTGGGACGCAGAGCGCTGCCGCCATGCGGTGGAGGGTCTTGGCTACCAGCTGCATCGCGAGTACGAAGGCAGCTGGGAATTTGTGGCGGGCACACCTGAGGTGCTATCGATGCGGGACCTGTATCGAACGCGGACGGAGCGCAGTCTTGAGATCCATTTTGTCTCAGCCAGAGAGCAGATTGAGTCGGACGCATACGGAGACCGGCTGCTACGACTGCAGTTGCAGGTTTGGAATGGGTTTGAGTTTCCGGCTCTGTCGGAGTGCGACAAGTTGCTGGGGCAGGCGCAACATCTCTTCCGGCACCTGCAGGGCGAGTGGACGCGGGCTGCATGGATGCTGGAATTTTCCAAGGCGATCCGCTCTTACGAGGGCGATGCTGCGTTTTGGAAGGATACAGTCGCACTTCTCGACGAGATGCCGCAGCGGAGGGTTGGGGCCGGCGTTGCGAGCCTGATCGCGAGCAGAGCTTTTGGGGCCATGCTTCCGGGTCCATTTTCCTCAGCCACGGTCGGCCAGTTGCCCAGGACTGTTCGACTCTGGGCGGACTGCTACCAGGAAGACGTGGTGTTTGCTACTCATCCCGGCTCGAAGCTCTACCTCCTTCTACAGGAGGTCCTATCGCAAGATGATGACCAGGAGCGAACGCGAAGAAGGAAAAAGCTGTTCCCCTTGCATCTTCCGCCAAGAGTTCCTATGGCCCCTCAGGAGAGCGACATTCGGATGCGGTTGAAGGGCGTATTGGCGCAGGCGCGCTTTACATGGGAACGCTTGTATTTCCACGTGGCCAGCGGCCTCCGATACAAGATTGAATCGGCGCGATGGAAGAAGCTTGTCGCTCATTTGCAAGGGTGAGCGCGAAGGCCGGTTCGCGAGTTTGCGCGAACCGAAGCCAGCACAGAAAGACCGTCGGGAAGGTCACGAATACCTAAGTGACAGGGCGGAGCTGTAAGACAGCCGCAACATGAAGGCAGCGATCAGGCATGAGAGAGGTGAGAGCGAAGATGGACGCGACAAGGGAAGGAACGACTGGCACGGCAACGGCCGAGTGGTACGCGCTGCATACGCGCTCGCGACATGAGAAGTCGATCGCTGCGCGTTTGGGCGCGGCGAATACGGAAACATTCCTTCCGCTGCATCGCAGCCGGAACCTGTGGAAGAACGGAGTCCATGCAGAGGTAGATCTGCCGTTGTTTCCCTGCTATCTCTTTGCGCGAGTAAGAGTATACGACCGGGTTCGTCTGTTGCAGACGCCTGGAGTGCTTGGCTTTGCCACGACGTCCGCTCGGCCCACGGCCATTCCTGACGATGAGATTTCACTGTTGCGCACCGCGACCGCAAAGTTTATTGCCGAGCCACATCCCTATCTGAACTGCGGCGACCGGGTGCGGATCGTCTCCGGGCCGATGGCTGGCCTGGATGGGATTCTGATACGGCGCAAGCAGGAGTACCGCGTCGTTCTCTCCATCGAGGCCATTATGCGTTCCGTCGCGGTCGAGGTGAGCGAGTTCGAGATTGAGCCGATGGAGAGGTCGCGATGAGCGCACTCACGCAAACGCCCGAGAGGATGTCACCGTTGGTGCAGTGGATGACCTTCATCCGGCGAGCCGGAGCACGGACGGTCGCTGGAGCAAGCCTGCTTCTATTGGTTGCAGTGGCGAGCGCGCAGGAGATGCCATCGCTTGCGGGGACGACTTCAGCGACTGATAGCACGATCGGCAGCGCGTATTCGCGAGGTCAAGTGGGCGGTGTCGCTCCGGACGTTGCTGCACCACGCAATACGGCAGCGCGCAACGATGATGAACGGTCAGGTGGTTCCGGTTTGGCCACCGTGCTTTCGGCGAATCAGATCATTGCCATGCTGCATAGGACCCCGGAGGTGGCCGTCGATTTGAAGCATGTGATGGCTGACTTCTTTCTGAAGCATGGAGTTGCGGTACAGGAAAACTCGATTACCGACGAGATGCTCTTCAACAACATCGCGACGAATGCCGAGCTGCGGCAGACGATCTCCGTCTGGTTGCGCGCGCGAGGCTATGCGACTGACGCCGATTTTGAGAGTTCGACGGAAGCGGAGGATGTCGAGACGTCTGCGATGGAGCCGGAGCGTGTGATTGGTAGCGATGATACGAGTGGGTCCAGTCGGCAACTTGATTTGGCGACGCGGGATTTGCCGCTGGATAGCGAGCTGATCCCCACGGACTCTTCCGTAGATGCTGCGGCAGACAGGCAGGAGAGACCCCCCTACTCACCGCAAGGTGACAGCCGGCAAGCGATGAAGCCAGCCAAGCCTGAGGCGGCGCGAGGTGCGAGCAGCGGCACAAAAATGGAGGAGCCGGTAGGTAACGACGCGGTCGAAGTACTGCATCAGTCAGCTCCCTACAACCTTGAGGCGCTTCGTGACCTGTATACGCAGGTACCTGAGCAGCGGAATGAGGTGAAGCGATTTGGGGCCGATGTATTTCTCACGCGCGGCCTGGCGACGAAGGAGATGCCAATCGACCTTCCGATTGGCCCTGACTATGTCCTGGGGGCGGGCGATGGGCTGACGATTTCGCTATGGGGAGGAGTTTCGCAGAGCTTTACCCGGGTCATCGATCGCGAGGGCAAGCTGGTGTTGCCGGAAGCTGGCTCTGTCATCGTGGCTGGGTTGACGTTGGAACGGGCGCAGGCGTTGATTCAGGGAGCTCTAAGCCCTCAGTTCAAGGATGCACATGTTGCCGTTTCTGTGAGCCGTCTTCGCACGGTTCGCGTGTACGTCGTAGGGGATGTGCAACGTCCGGGAGCCTATGACATCAGTTCGCTGTCTACACCTCTCAATGCGCTCTATGCGGCGGGCGGGCCGACCAGTGTTGGGTCTCTGCGCATGGTGCGCCACATGCGAGGAAATATCCTGGTCCGCGAGGTGGACCTATACGATTTCCTGCTGCGCGGTGTGCGAGCCGATGCAGAGCGAATGGAGCCGGGCGACACCATACTTGTGCCCGCCGCCGGGCCGCAGGTTGAAGTCTCAGGAATGGTGAAGCGACCGGCGATTTATGAATTCAAGAGCGGGGAGTCCAAAGGCGGAGTAAAGCTTTGGGATGTGCTGGACGAGGCGGGTGGCGTGCGCGTCTCCGCTGCGTTGACTCATATTCGGGTTGAACGCATCGAGGCGGACGGACACCGCTCCACGCTACAGGTTGGACTGCCGCAGGGCAGTACACTCGAGTCGGCGCGCGTACAGCTCGACACCTTTATGGTGAAGGATGGAGACCGTGTGGTCGTCGCTCCTGTGCTGCCCTACAGTGAGAGGGCAATTTATCTGATGGGGCATGTGGTGCGGCCGGGGAAGATGCCGTTTCACGATGGCATGAAGTTGAGCGATGCGATTGGGTCGTATCAGGACCTGCTCCCGGAGCCGTCGGATCATGGCGAGATTGTGCGGCTGATGCCACCCGATCTGCGACCCGAGGCGATCGACTTCAGCGTAGCGGATGTACTGTCAGGGAGCGAGCCAATCTATCTTCAGCCCTTCGATACGATTCGGATTCGGGGCCGGTATGAGTCCGATGCGCCCAGAGTGACCGTGCGCGGCGAGGTGCTGCAACCTGGAGCATACGCGTTGACCCAGGGCATGACCGCGGCCCAACTGGTGCGGATAGCGGGCGGCTTCCGGCGCAGCGCGTTGCTGCAGAATGCTGACCTCGCAAGCTACGAGATCAAGGATGGCAAGCAGGTGGTAAGCCGCCGCAGCACCATCGCAATCGGCGAAGCGGTGAACAATCACGACACCAACGCGGATGTGCCGCTGAAGCCGGGCGACGTGTTGACAGTACACCAGGTGTCAGGCTGGAACGACATTGGCGCATCCGTGACACTGGCTGGAGAGGTGACGTACCCAGGGACCTATGGACTGCAAGAGGGCGAGCGGCTGAGTTCTGTGCTCTTACGCGCTGGAGGGTTTCGCTCAACAGCATATCCCGATGGCGCGGTCCTGGCGCGCAAGCAGGTGAAGGAATTGGAGGAGAAGAGCCGTGCGGAGCTGATACGCCAAATTGAGTCGACATCTGTCGGCGGCAAGCTTGGCCAGAATGTGTCTGGCGGAGATGACAGTGCGACGCTGCAGTTGCTTGTCCAGCAGCAGAATCAGGTGGTGCAAAGACTGCGCAGCCAGCAGGCGATTGGACGCCTGGTGATCAAAATCAGCAGCGACATTAATAGCTGGGCCAATACCGATGCAGATATCGAACTTCGCGCCGGCGATGTGCTGACGGTTCCGAAGCGGCCCGGCTTCGTGCTTGTCGATGGTCAGGTTTATAACGCATCCGCGATCACCTATGTTCCAGGACACGATGCAGGCTGGTATTTAAGCAGGGCGGGGGGCGCCACCAATCTCGCCAATCGAAAAGAGATCTTCGTCGTGCGAGCGAATGGACTGGTCGTAGGAAGGCGCTCGGGCGAATGGTACGGAGGAGACGTATTGTCCACTCGGCTCAATCCGGGAGACGTTGTTATTGTGCCGCAGAAGATTGTCGGCGGCTCCGTTTTTTGGAGGAACATGCTGGCCTCGGCCCAGGTGGTCTCTTCGATTGCATTTACCGCGGCACTGACCCTGCACTAAAGACCCATTGCATATGCATATGACTGAACAAATCGAGTCGATTGCCTCAACACAAAAACAGCCTGACCAAATCTGGGTTGTCAATGCTGCGCTCTTGTGGAGCAAGAGGAGATTCGTCACACGAGCGGCTGTGGGCGGGTTCCTGCTGAGCGTTCTTGTTGCGCTTCTATTGCCCAACCAATATGAATCGGCGACTCGAATCATGCCTCCAGAGCAGACCAGCGGAGGAGCGGCGATGCTGGCCGCTCTGGTCGGCAGAGGCCAGGCGGCGGGAGGTCTTAGCAGCCTGGCAGGAAATCTGTTCGGAGGGCGAAGCAACGGGGCCCTCTTCATCGACCTGCTGCATAGCGGCACCATCAGCGGGCATATGATCGACCGCTTTCAGCTCCAGCATGTATACAGCAAACGCTACGTTGAGGACACCGCAAAGAAGCTCGCTCGCAAGACATCCATCTCTGAGGATGCGAAGAGTGGAGTGATCACCATCGCGGTAGAAGATTCAGAGCGTGGCCGGGCGCGCGATATGGCGCAGGCCTATGTGGACGAATTGAACGCGCTGGTTGCCAAGGTGAATACGTCTTCGGCGCGACGGGAGCGCGAGTTTATCGAACAGCGCTTGCAGGCCGTAGGTATTGAACTTCAGCAGGCCCAACTGGAGATGAGTCAATTTTCTACGAAGAACGCGGCCATTGACATCAAGGAACAGACACGCGCGATGGTGGATGCCGATGCGAAGATCCAGGGTCAACTCATCGCGAGCGAATCGGAGCTGGACTCGCTCGAACAGATCTATGGGGACCAAAATGCTCGCGTTCGCGCAGCCGAGGCGCGGGTAGGAGTGCTGCGCCGGGAGCTTACACGCGAAAGCGAAGGAGGTACGGCGCCTTCGAGCGGCCAGACTGGTGACAGCAATCTGCCTTACCCTGCGCTTCGTCAACTGCCGTCACTGGCGGTGCCGTGGGCCAACCTGTACCGTCGAGTGCGCATTGAAGAGACAGTCTACGAGATGCTCTCGGCGGAGTATGAAACGGCGCGCATCGAGGAGGCAAAGTCCATCCCGACGGTCAGTGTCATCGATCCCGCAGGTTGGCCGGAGAAAAAATCTTCACCGCATCGGCTCATCCTTGTCGTCGCTTCGACGTTGCTCGCGCTGGCCGGCGCTTGCCTGTTTCTGCTGGCGCAACGCTCATGGCTTGGCATCGACGGTACGGATACAAGGAAGCTGCTTGCGCAAGAGTTGGTCGCGAGCGTTTCTGGTGCCTTCACAAAACTAAGCAGGGGGCGGCGATGAAGCTCGACCGCAGCCTTTCTTGCGATACGTCGACTCGAAGCCGGCGCACTGTGGCTAACGGTATGTACGCGGTTGCTGAGTATGCTTCACAGCCACTCGGGCTACTGCTCACGGCACCGTATCTATTGCGTCACATGGGCGCGGTCCAGTTTGGTGTGTGGGTGCTGGCAAGTTCGGTGGTCAGTGGCGGAAACGCACTCTCCACTGGCTTCGGGGATGCGGCGATCAAGTATGTGGCGATGTATCGCGGTCAAGGGGATAGCTCCGGCGTTGCGAGAATCGTGCGCGGCATGATCTCAATCAACCTCGCACTCAGCGCGGTGATTGCGAGTGTGTTGTGGGGCGTGGCACCGTTTGCCGCAACCCACATCGCGCACATAGACGCGACCATGCGACACGCCTGCCAGCAGTCGTTTCGGATCGGGAGCCTGCTGCTGGTGGTGCGCTCAATCGAAAGCGTCTTCGTGAGCGCTCTGCGTGCATTTGAACAATACGGTCCATCGGTCCGGATATCGATATGCTCCCGTGTTGCCTCCCTGGCTGGTGCGGTCTTATTGGTCGCACGCGGGCGTGGCGTTGTAGAGATCATCCTGGCCACGCTTTGTATCTCGGCTCTCGCAACTGCCGCGCAAGGGTGGGTCGTACGATCGGCGACTGGGAAGGTTACGCTCCTGCCGTCGCTGCATCTTGAGACTCTTAGGATGATTGCCGGATTCGGCTGCTTCAGTTGGCTGCAGGCCCTTTCTGCCGTGATCTTTGGCCAGGCCGACAGGCTGGTGATTGGAGTGCTTCTAGGAGCTCCGGCAGTCGCGGTCTACGCGCTTTGCGACCAGGCCGCACAGAGCATCCATGGAACCGTTGCTGCCGCCTTTCATGTCCTGTTCCCGCACCTGAGCGCGAGGTTCGAGAACGAGTCAAGCGCGGAGGTAAGACACACTCTATGGACTGCGTTCAAGTCGAACGCAGCGCTTGCCATGCTATTGGGCGTTCCAGTAATCGTGTTCAGCCGGCCAATTCTTGAGCTGTGGATGGGCCGTGAGTTTGCCCAGCAAGCGTGGCCAATGCTCTGCATCCTGGGTGTGAGCTCTACGCTGCTTGCGCTGAATGTGACGGCATATTACGGGCTACTGGCCGCAGGACGAATACGGCTTGTGATGTCAGTCAATCTGGCTGCGGGGGCGGTGATGCTGCTTCTGATGATTCTGCTCACACCGCACTTTGGAACTATGGGTACGGCTTGCGGGTGGCTGATTCCGGGGCCGGTCACGTGCTTCCTGTATCTCCCGATCTACCGCATGTTTCGAAACAAGTGCGTGGCTTGTGCGGAACCATCGATCACCGCTCTATTGGAGAACAACGGATGATGACCAGCGTGCTTTCAGTTTCTTCTGGAGCAGCGGTGGCGCAAGAGCGTACCGCGATCGCTTTTCCAGGGGCCATCGGCTTCTTCTTTGTATTTCGTGTCTGTCTCGCCTACCTGTTCTTTCAGGGGGACCCTGTGCTGGGGACAATCGTTAGTATCGCGATCAACCTGGGGTTGCTCTTCGGGATGATTCTTTACACCGCCAACGGGGACCCTTCTCGCAGGAGCGGATTTTCGGTCACGCCCCCCCTGCGCTGGATGTTGGCACTATTCGCGTTCTCAGCGGCGAGCCTTTGCTGGACAGGAGCGCAATCGCTGGTTGCCGCGTTTGGCTATTGGACAGACATGATCACGGATGTTGCCATTGTGCTTCTTTTGTTGCGGAACCGCGATTCAGCAGTTTGTACGGAAACCATGATGAAGGGGGCAATATGGGGCGGGATGGCTCTTGCCGCAGTTGCCTGGTGCTCTCCGGCCACAGCAGATCTTCGGCTGGGTAACGATGAGTTCCTACATCCCAACACGCTGGGCCTGGAGCTTGGTATTACCGCTCTGCTTGCGCAGTACCTGGTTGTGCGGGGCACGCTGTGGAAGTGGCTTAGTATCACGCTGGCGATCACACTACTGCGCACGCTGAGCAAAACTGCGATCGTAGCGTTCGTCATCGCTGAGTGCTGGTATCTGATGCAGAGCAGGACATTGACCCGCAAGGCCAAAGTGCAAATGAGCGCAGCCGCATTGTTGATTGTGGCGAGTTTCTGGGGACTTCTCAATACCTACTTCGCGATATACAACGACACCGGCTCAGGCAACCAGGTGGAGACGCTAACGGGCCGCACCGTTCTGTGGGCCGTTGCATTCTCGATGAGCATGGAAAAGCCGTGGTTCGGACATGGAATCTATTCCTTCAAGTCGTTGATTCCTGCTCTGGGCCCGTTCGCGGCAGTGCATGCACACAACGAACTATTGCAACAGTTCTTTGAATACGGACTAGCAGGGGTCGTGATCGTCTTTGCGCTGTACTACTTCTTCATGCGGCAGGCGTGGCGTTCTCCTGTAAACGAGCTGCGGACGCTGACCCTTGCACTCCTGATATTCGCCTTGCTGCGTGGCTTGGCCGATACCGTGCCAACCGGGCTCTCCTATCCCCTGTGGTTGATGGCGGCGCTCTCCATCTGTCTTACACGTCAGGAACATTCCGAGGTAAATGTGCGATGAAGATCTCAATCGTGACGCCATCGCTGAATCAAGGCATGTATCTACGCGAAGCGCTTGAGAGCGTCCGTGCGCAAGGACACGCGTGCGTTGAACACCTGGTTCTGGATGGTGGGTCGAACGACGAAACGATTGCTCTGCTCCAGTCCTTCGGCGGACACGCGGAGTGGCAGCACTTGAACTGGCGTTCGGGACCTGACGGAGGTCAGAGCGAGGCCCTGAATCGTGGCTTTGGGGAAGCAACAGGAGATATCGTCGGCTGGCTCAACTCCGACGACCGCTACCGCGCCGGCTGCTTTGACCATGTCGTCAAGGCATTCGCCGAGAACCCCGACGTCGATGTTGTGTATGGCGACTTCACCGTGATGAGCCAGGACGGAACCATATTGCGAGTTCGCAGAGAGATCGACTTCAGCCGCTTCATCCTTCTTTATCATCGGGTCCTGTACATACCGACGCCTTCAACTTTCTTCCGGCGTCGAATCTTCGACGAAGGCAACAAGCTCCAGCCAAACCTTCATTATTCGATGGACTACGAGTTCTTCCTGCGGCTCGCAGATGCCGGATACAGGTTCCAACACATCCCCCATGTACTTGCCGACTTCCGGCTTCATCCGGAGAGCAAGACGTGCACTGCGGAGTCGGGGCAGATACGAGAGAAGCGGCAGGTCATGCTGTCCGTTTCGCCGATAAGCAGGCGGATTGGATCGCCCCTGCTGCGCCACGCAGCTTATTTCGTAGCGCAGTGGATCGCTGGCCTGATGCGGTACACCGAGAAGATGCTGCGAGGGTACTACTTCAACAGATCGATACCGGAAGGAGAGGCGTGCGGAGTCGTTCCTCCAACTGCCTGATATGCGAATTGTCGTGGCTCACAATCGATACAAGTACGCTGGGGGCGAAGACTCAGTGATGGCTGCTGAGGTGGAGATGCTGCGCTGCTCCGGACATGAAGTCGAATTATTTGAGGCAGACAACAGAACCATCCAGGGGACATTGGCGACGATTGCCGCCGCTGGATCTTTGTTTCATTCGTCAAGTTCTTCACGAAGAATGGCCGAGTTGCTTGAGACCTTCGCGCCGGAGATCCTTCATATCCATAACTGGTTTCCGTTATTGTCACCGTCGATTATTTCTGTTGCGTGCTCCAAAGGCGTTCCCGTGGTGCAGACGCTGCACAACTTCCGGATGTTCTGCGCGAATTCGGGGCTGTATCGCGACGGCAACGTATGTCTTGACTGTGTAGGCAAGACTTTTCCGTTGGATGGCATAGTCCACAAGTGCTACTCGGAGAGCCTGGTGGGCAGTGCGTTGGTTACGGCTGCATATTCCTATCATCGACTCGCCGGAACGTGGGATAACGTATCGACCTTCATTGCGGTCTCCGAGTTTCAACGAGAGCTATTGATCCGGGGAGGGATGAAAGAGGCGCAGATTGTCGTGAAACCAAACTTCGTCAGGGACCCCGGATCGCCCGGAGATGGCAGCGGCGGCTTTGCGCTCTTTGTGGGCAGAGTGACCGCTCAGAAGGGTATCCGCACGGTGTTGAGGGCCTGGGAGGAGCACAAACCCGCGATGCCACTCAAGATTATGGGCGACGGGCCGCTTGCCAATGAGGTGCGTGAACGGGCTTCGCGGCTGGAGTGTGTCGAGTATCTAGGGCAGCGAACGGCTACTGAGGTTGCGGCTGCAATGCGCGACGCAAGGCTTCTGATCTTCGCCTCGGAGTCGTATGAACCGCTTCCGCTA
The DNA here is from genome assembly GCA_903932155.1 of uncultured Granulicella sp. Taxonomy (GTDB): domain Bacteria; phylum Acidobacteriota; class Terriglobia; order Terriglobales; family Acidobacteriaceae; genus Edaphobacter. Next base: position 12,428 of record CAIZFH010000217.1, read on the forward strand.
ACTATCCTAGAGGCGTTTTCGCAGGGAACGCCAGTGCTCGCTGCGAATCTCGAATCCATTTATGACCTGGTGAAGGACGGTGTGACGGGATTGCAATTCGAGGTTGGCGATGCGGGCGAACTTGCAGCCAAGGTGAGCTGCCTGCTTGCGGACACGCCGCAGTACCGCGAGATGCGTCACAACTGCCGAAGCGTCTATGTACAGCGTTATACCGACAAGGTCAATTACGAATTGCTCATGGGTATCTATAGGCAAGCAATTGACTCAGCTCATGCACGACGCATAGGACCATCGGCGTGAAGGTTAGTTGAGAGGCGCTGTGCGAATTCTGCAAGCTGGATTGCTTCCAGCTATCGAAACCGATCGGTCAACTTGCAACGAGCAGCAAAAAGAGAGAGCACATCCGGTATGCCAACCATGACCAAGCAAGCGTCACACACCGCAGAGGTGGCCAACGTCCTGGGCATCGGCGTCCACGCAGTCGATATGGAGCAGTCGGTCGCGATACTGCGGCTCGCTCTGGAAGAAGATGGCAAAGCCTATGTCTGCCTCACTGGCGTACACGGCATTATGGAAGCCCGTCGTAGCCCAGATCTTCATGTCATTTTTGCGAACGCCTATCTTGTCGCGCCCGATGGCATGCCGACCGTGTGGATGGGCCATATACAGGGCCTGCCGAAGATGCAGCGGGTCTTTGGCCCGGATCTGATGCTAGAGGTCATCGGTCGCAAAGAACTCTCACACTACAGGCACTTTCTCTGCGGCGGCGCACCAGGTGTCGCCGAACAGCTACGCGATGAGATGTTGCGTCGCTTCCCATGGGTCTCCATCGTGGGAATCTATACGCCCCCGTTCCGGCCAATGTCAGCGGAAGAAGAATCCGAACTTGCTGCACAGGTTCGAGCGGTCCAACCGGATATCTTCTGGGTCGGAATGAGCACGCCGAAGCAGGAGCGGTTCATGGCCCGTTACCTTCCCATGCTGGAGACAAAGCTGATGGTCGGAGTGGGCGCGGCATTCCTCTTTCACACCGGGGCAATCAAGGACAGTCCTGCGTGGGTCAAACGCGTTGGCCTGCAGTGGATGCACCGCCTGATACAGGAGCCTGCGCGTCTGTGGCGGCGATATCTCGTGAATGTCCCGCTGTTCTTAGTTCACGCTGCATTGCAGCTCGCTGGTTTACGGAGCCATGGCGTGAGGCGCGGAGTGAGTTTGTAACAACCCTTCATCCCCCAGGCCTGAACTAGTAGGTGGGCTGTCTCTGTATTGCATGAAATCTGTGACTCCATCCAGGCCAAAGGGAACCCACCATCATGAATAACACTGAGCATTCCATCCTCTCCGCTTCGGCTGTATCACCGAGATCTCGCGGTTCCTCCCATGCAACTTCCGAGTACGCCCCTGGAGCGGCCAGAGAGGTGGAATCCTCCGTCTCCCGACCGGCGCTGTTCCTTGCCTGGAGCAACCTCCGCCAGCTCTCTGGCAGCCAAACGTCCCGTGATGCGAGCGCAGCGGAGACGTGGATTGCAACGCCTCTACCGGTCCGTGTTCCGAGCCGGCGGCGCGACCGCGGCATTTGGTTGTTGCGCAACAGTTTCATGCGTTGTGCGGGCTGGTCGCGGATCAACGCGGAGTCCGCTGCCCTCTTGATGATTTGCCAGGTGTCCTTCCGGCCTATGTATACCGCGGCTAAACGGGTCCTCGACGTAGCTGGATCGCTTCTCCTGCTGCTCCTGCTGCTTCCGCTCTTCGCATTGATCGCCGCCCTGGTACGGATCGATTCGCCCGGTCCGGCGATCTTCTGTCAACGCAGAATCGGCAAGGACGGCGGGGAGTTCCTGCTATGGAAGTTTCGCAGCATGCGCGTCGATGCGCCGAAGTACGCGCCATCACCGGCCAGCACGCTCGATCCGCGCCTGACCCGCATTGGCCGTCTGATTCGCCGAATCAGCGTGGACGAACTGCCGCAACTCATCAATGTCCTGCGAGGAGAGATGAGCCTGGTCGGCCCTCGCCCCGAGATGCCGTTTATCGTCGATTCTTACTCCTCCCTTGAGCGCAAGCGTCTGGCGGTAAAGCCGGGGATTACGGGACTATGGCAGGTCAGTCCTGCCCGTGCATTCCCCATTCATGAAAATCTTCAATACGATTTGCACTACATCCATCACCAGAGCCTCTTGCTCGATGGAGCGATTCTTCTGCGAACCATAGCCGCTGTCATTTACGGCATTGGTGCTGTTTGATCCTTCGGTCATTTCTGGGTTGATACAGACCCGAAATGTCAGCAGAATGTAACTGCCGTGTCGTTTGGTTGTATCCCACGCTATATCTCGCCCATTTACCGATGAAAGAAGGATAGTTATGCATCTCCGGTGGACATAAGTGAATCTGCTATAGAGGAATAGCAGATCGCAGGCGAAGTTGCCTTAGGCCAGGGAGGTGCGGATGAGTACGATTCTTGTAGTTGAGGACGATCCTCGGATTCAGAAGGCTCTTCATCGCCAGTTCACCTCGGAAGGCTATACCGTTCACATATCCGGCGACGGCGCTGAAGGGATGGCCACTTGCAAGACGCTGCGGCCTTCGGGCGTCGTGCTCGATCTGATGCTTCCCGGCATGTCGGGCCGGGAGGTCTGCAAGGGCATCAAGTCCTGGTCGCCCAATACGCCTGTTGTCATATTGAGTGCAGTCTCCGAGGTGGCCGACAAGGTCTTGCTGCTTGAACTCGGTGCCGACGACTACGTCACCAAACCATTCAGCCCACGCGAACTGATGGCGCGCGTTCAAGCCGCCATCCGTCGAACGCAGAAGTCCAGTAGTGCAGCGGCGAGCCACATCGCCTTTGGCCACATCACTGCGGACTTTTCTGCCATGGAGTTCTTAAAGGATGGCGCGCCTGTCATTCTGACCGCCTACGAGATCAAGCTGCTGAAGTACTTTATCGAGCACGCTGAACGGGTGATCACACGCGAAGAGCTGCTGAACGACGTTTGGGGCTACACATCGTACCCAACGACGCGGACGGTCGACAATCAGGTGATGAAGCTCAGGCAGAAGCTGGAGGTCGATCCGGCCAGACCGGTCCACTTCCGCACAATGCATGGAATAGGCTATAAGTTCGTCAGCGGAAGTTAACTGCGATGGCAGAGCGCAAGGCACGTCTGATGGATAGGCTGCGGATGCGGACCACGCTGCTGATCCCTCTGCTGCTGCTTTCGTTCGGCTTCACGCCGGTAAGCCTTCTCATACTGCAGTCGATCGTCAAGCAGCAGGCGCGGGCTAGCCTGGCATCGGACCTGCAACACTCCGTGCAGACGTACCAGAACCTGGCACAACAGCGACGTGAATTGCTGGTGCGTGAATCAGCACTACTTGCGGACCTTCCCAGTCTGAAGGCCTTGATGACAGCCGACAACCGCACGATTGCGGATGGAGGCACTGAATTCTGGCGAGTCAGCGGAAGCGACTTTTTCGCGCTTCTGGACCGCAGCGGCAAGCTGATTGCCTCGTACAACCGAGGTGCGCCGCTCGACCAAGCCAGTGTGGCGAAGGGATTGGAAAGTGGGCTCCGGCGCGCCGAAGATCCGGCCTTACTTGCTATGGATGGCCGCCTGTATGAGATCTCCACGCAGCCGCTGGTCTTCGGAAACAGGGACCACGGAAGCCAACTCGGGTTCGTTGCGGTGGGCTACACCATAGATGAGAGTGTTGCGCGCGAGGTGAGCGAAGCCTCGGCGGCGGAAGTGACCTTCACCGTTGGCAACAGCATCGTCGCAAGCACTCTACAGCCTGCGTTGGAACGACAGCTTGTGACTCAGGCGGGAGAACTTTTGCTCTCGCCAACCGAGAATCGCAGCATACGGCTTGGCCACGAGGAATACCTTGCTGTGTCGGTACCGCTGGGCGAGACTGGGGCCCCGAACACTACAACCGGGCCACAACTTGTGGTTCTCAAATCGTTCGCACAGGCGACTCAACTGGTGAGCCGGGTCAATCGCTGGGTTCTTTTACTGGTCCTGGTGGCAATGATCGCTGGCGCGGGAATGCTCGTCTCGATCTCTCGCACGCTTACCAGCCCTATCCAGATGCTGGTAGAAGGGACACGTGCGTTGGCCCTGGGCAATTTCGACTACCGGTTGAGCGAAGACGGTATAGCGGAGATTCGAGAGTTGAGCAGGGCGTTTGAACGCATGCGCGTCGAACTGCGGAGGACACAGAACGACCTGCTCGATTCGGAGCGGCTGGCCACAATCGGCCGAATGGCCAGCTCTATCTCTCACGATCTCCGGCACTACCTCTCCGCGATGTATGCCAATGCGGAGTTTCTGAGCAGTGAAAGCCTACCCCAGGCGGAGCGCGAGGAGTTGTTCCTTGAGGTGCAAGCTGCGGTCCAGGGGATGACGGAGCTCCTCGATTCATTGCTGCTCTTTACCCGGACGGGAAAAGCGCTTCAGCTAGCCCATGAACCCATCGCTAGCGTTGTGCTGCGCGCTGTGGCTATGGCCCGCTCGCATCCTGCAGCGCGCGACGTGCGGATTGTCGTCGTGTCTGGAATGTCGTCCATCGAGGCCTGGATCGACGCAAAAAAACTTGTGCGAGCCGTCTACAACCTCTTGCTGAATGCCTGCCAGGCGGCCCATACAGGCAGCAATTGTCCCCTCGTAACGATCAGCCTGGAGGAGGATGAGGGCAATGTGCGCATCCAGGTTTCGGATAACGGGCCAGGCGTAGCTGAGTCGATACGCAAGACGATGTTCCTGCCCTTTGTCAGCGAAGGCAAGGAGAGCGGCGTTGGTCTGGGCCTGACGCTGGCGCAGCAAATCGCTCAGGAGCACGGCGGCAAGATCGAACTAAACGATGGCCCGGAGCGGCACAGCACCTTTACCATTACGTTGCCCAAGTCGGCTCTGCTGGCGCTGGGCACGGTGGCGGATAGAAGAGCTTTGCAAGCGAGTTGAAGAAGTGTCCAATGGACGGCTTGAAAGAGGACGATGAGTAAGATAGTAACGCAAGGAAGGGCGACATGAGACTTGTGCGCAAAGGAATTTTGATCTGTTCGCTTCTCGGTCCGGCCGCTGCCGCCGGGCATGCGCAGACGGTTGCGCCGCAAATCTCAGCCGGTTCGCCGAGCCTGACAGATGCTCAACTAGAACAAAAGATCGATGCAATCTCATCGGCGCTAACTGCGACGCAACAACAGATCGAGCAGTCGCAGCGGCAGATGCAGCAACTGCAGCAGCAGTTGCTTGAACTGCGCCAGCAGATGGCGGGCACGGGTGGCGCAACATCAGCCTCGCCGAATGAGCCTGCGTCGACGGCGGCTAACCCAGCGGATACCGCGCTCACTTCCTCCTCCACCGACAGCATGGCTGCGATCGAAGAGCGGCAGCAGGCGACCGAGGCAGCCGTACGATTGCACGATCAGTCCAAAGTGGAGAGCAGTTCCAAGTACCCGGTGCGCCTCACCGGGCTGGTACTCTTCAACAGCTTCCTCAATCGAGGCGTTCCCGACAATACCGACCTTCCTGCGTTTGCGCTCAAGGGGACCTCCGCCTCGGGAAACGGGGACATGGGCGTAGGAATGCGACAGACTATACTTGGCGTGGAAGGGGATGGCCCGCGCGTAGCGGGTGCCCGCACTTCGGCCAATGTCAGTCTGGATTTCTTCTCCAGCGTCTCTTACACCAGCTATGGAACCTCGGCCGGAGTGGTCCGCATGCGAACCGGCAGTATCGATTTTGACTGGGCCAATGACTCGCTGCAGGTTGGCATGGTTGCGCCACTCATCTCTCCGCGGTCTCCCGACTCTTTCGCGACTGTTGCCGAGCCATCTCTGGCTGGGGCAGGCAACTTATGGACGTGGTCGCCGGAGCTTCGCTATACCCATCGCTTCCCGGTGCAAGGGGGAGACCGGCTGCAGTTCGAGTTTGGACTATGGGACCCGCCCGCCGCGGGGTACAACGCGAACCAGCTCTTCCGCACTTCCAGTCCGGGAGAACTCGCGCAGCAGCCCGCCTACGAGTCACGCCTCTCCTACGGGGCAACTGGTGACCGGGGCCTGCAAGTTGGACTGGGCGGATACTACAACCGCCAGGCGTACCCGGGATATCAGGGATATCCCGGGACGGAACATATCGACTCGTGGGCAGGTACAGCCGACTGGCGCATCCCGCTTGGGCACTGGTTCGAAATAGAAGGGGAGGGATATCGTGGCCGCTCCATCGCGGGGCTGGGAGGCGGTGTTTACAAGGACGTTGTCGCGGGGACAAGCCCGATCTCTGGCACCGCCGTGCTGCACCCGCTCAACGCAATCGGTGGCTGGACGCAGTTCAAGACGCGTTTCACCTCCTCGCTCGAGAGCAACTTCAGCATGGGTCTGGACAATGGCTTTGCCAGCGACTTCCACGCGGTAGTCATGTCGCCCACTGCAAGCGCGACGCAGTTGCGAGCCAGAAACAGGATGGTGGTTGGCAATCTGATCTTCCGGCCGAAGACTTATATTATTCTGTCACCGGAATATCGCAGGATCTGGAGTTGGCCAATTAACAGCGCCTCCAGCAAGCTTGATATCTACACACTTTCTATCGGGTACCAGTTCTAAGGAGGCAAGCCGGTGAAACTGAAGTGTCACCCGATTGTCGGCTATGCATTGCTGACCCTGGCGTTTACCGGGCCACGCTTACAAGCTCAGGGCGTTGATGTGACTGCGCATGTGGTGGTTCACGACAAGGACAGCAAAGGATCTGCTCACAAGAGCAATCCGGACGCAGCCGATGTAGTGGTATGGCTTACCCCCATGCAGCCTGACCCGCGTCCTGCATCCACGGGGCATCCCGGGCCCTTTCGCCTTGCCCAGAAAGACAAGATGTTCAAGCCTCACTTGCTTGTCGTACCTAGGGGGAGCAGCGTCGATTTTCCGAACGAGGATCCGTTCTTCCATAATGTCTTCTCTCTCTTCAATGGAAAGCGCTTCGATCTTGGGCTCTATGAGTCGGGGACGAGTCGCGCGGTCCGCTTCGACCGCGAGGGCGTGTCCTACATCTTCTGTAATATTCATCCGGAGATGGGAGCCGTTGTGCTTGCCCTCGGCACGCCGTACTATGCGGTTTCGACCGCCGGCGGCGCGGTCGGCATTCGCGATGTTCCCCCAGGGAACTATCGCTTGCACATTTGGAGCGAGGCTGCCAAATCCGTCAATCCGGTTGATGCGGAGAAGGTGGTTCAGGTCGGGACAGCTCCGGTACATATCGGCGAAATCACAATGGAGGGAGTGACCGATCCCATGGAAAATCACAAAAACAAATTCAACGATGACTACCACCCGAGCCACAACACTCCATACTGACCCGATGCGCAAAAGTCCAGCTTTCCCCGCCACAGACTAATTGGTACGTCGTCTCGACCGCGTCTAGAGTGTGAAGAGCCGCCCATGCTGCGCATGGCGGATGGCCGCAAGCACCTTGGTCATGCTTTCGTCGCATCTCTCGCCCTCTGAGTTGCAGGATGCAGCATTTCCCTGATATCGGCCTGCACTGCCCAAACTTTTGTACCAGGTTCTTTTCGATCAGTCACGCTGCCGGGGCTGGAGATCTGTAACCCACTGACGAGTGCGGTCAAACTGTGTATCAAGTTGAGGTGTGTGTAGATGGAAGCGGTGTTTCTGGCTCTCGTCTAGCGTCTGCGTCCCGAAAACTCAGGATTCCTCGGACTTTCCGAAGACGGCAGCGAAAGTATGGGCAACCGAGCAGTGCGATGCGGAGAAGGAAGTCCGACGTCTGAAGACCCTCCTTGAAGAGGAGAAGAAACACAAGCGCAATTTGCTGGACTCCATGCTGGATGGGACCATTTCGAATGCGACCTGCGTCGAAGCCAATGAGGAGTGCTGCGCGGAGATCGCGGCCACAGAACAAGAACTTCAGGCGATCACGCCCAGACAGGCAACCCAGTACGCGTTCCTCCAGTTCACTAGGATTCACTTGATGGACGTGGCGTGGGCCTGGCAACTTGCCGCGCCGGAACAACGGCATGGGTTCAAACTCTTCTGTTCGACGACGGGTTGGCGTACTCTACAGATCAAAAAAGTTTGAACCGCTCTAAATCTTGCCTATTCAGTACATTGGAAGCACTGAGCTATCCAAATATAAAGTTGGCGTCCCCAAAAGGATTCGAACCTATGTTGCCGCCGGGAACAGGCGGAGTCCTGGGCCACTAGACGATAGGGACGCAATGAAAACGAAGAGCCGAACAGGTAAACCGAGTGCCACTCGACCCGGTTTAAGTCCATCGTACATCAGGGAAAGGTGGCCGCGCTCAAGTTGCCAACGCGCAGGATTCCCGATGGCAGAAGCCGTACTGGTCGAATAATTTAATTCCAGGATTGAGTTGGCTCGGTTTGTTCGGACAGGATGTTCGAAAAGGATTTTACTGGCGAGTTGAATGTAAAACGGCGGAGCTGGTTTGCTCCGCCGCAGTTTTTTCCGGGTTCAATTGCAAGTTGCGCTTGACGCAGCGGGCAAATGATTAGCGATGTTGGCCTCCGCCACCGCCATGTGCGCCGCCACCACCACCTCCGCCGCCACGTTGTGCTCCACCGCCGCCGCCACGTTGTGCTCCACCACCACCGCCACCACGCGCTGCTCCGCCGCCACCACCACCGCCGTTGCGTGGTGTTCCGCCGCCCGGACGAGCCTGTGACCCGCCTTGCGAGCCGTAATTGCGTGCGCCTCCATTGCCGCGGTTGGCCTGGGCAGGCGATCCTCTACCTACGCCGCGATTGGGCCCGGCCGTGCGCGCGTTGCCGTATTCGTGACCACGATCGCCGGGCATGTTGCTATAGCGTCCTCTGCCGTCACCGCCGAAGTAGCGTCCTCCGCCGTATCCGGCGAAGCGATGCTCCCCCCAGCCGTGGCCATAGCCCCAGTTGGCCCAGGGACCCATGCCCAGAAAGATGCCGTCGTAGAAGTAGCCCGAGCCATAGTAACCGTAGGGCGCGCAGGCATAGGGTGCATAACCATAGTAGCCATAAGAACAGACCGGTTGAACCCCGATGCCTATTGCAACGGATGGAATACCGATGCCAACCACAATCTGTGCGTTTGCCGTTGGCGCTGAAGACAAAGTCAGGAAGGTGAATAACGCTGCTGTACAAAGTAGAGCTCTCGATCCACGCATTTAAAGCCTCCTATACGGTGGCTGCGGCTCCTGGTAGATGCATTGGATACAGCGGTGTCCCGTCTTCGCTCGTCTCAACCATCCGGCTGAAAGAGCGCTCATACCATAGGATGGCTACGCTCAGGATTAGTTGTCTGGCGTGCGCATAAGATCCCAGTATCATGGTACGACCCAGACAATGCCAGAGTGGACATGCAAACGCATGGCCATTACTTTGCCGGATCGCCCCAGAGCACACCTCGTCCGTTCGTCCCCATATACACCCTTCCGAAGACGCGCGGATCGCCGGTAATCTGCTCGATCCATGCGTATCGGTGCTCGGGATCGTCGATGCGCTGCCAGGTGGCACCGTCGTCCAGCGAGCGGTAGATTCCTCCTCCGCGTCCCTGGTCTACCGCAGGAGGAGCAGTTTCGGGCGTGCCCGCGATTGCTCCCGCCAGATAAATTACGGGCGACGACTTGCCGGGCGCAGCCTTGCCGAATCCGACTGCATACACGGATGCAACACTACTGACTTGATGAAAGTCGATGCCGCGATTCGTCGATTGCCAAAGGCCCGACGAGCCTCCAATCCAGAGAATATTCGGCGCGTTCGCGGGAATGCGCAGTCTGCCGCCCTTAGGTGCTGACTGAGTTGCAATATATGCGACTCCATCGCTGTTCAACGAATTCAGAATACCGGCGGTCGAGTCGTAGACCCAGAAGGCATTTGCGATAGTGGGGTCGGCCAGCACTTGCAGGCCTCCCCGGCCGTTGGCCTGAAGAGAGAGTGGCTGCCAACTTGCGCCGCTGTTCTTGCTCAGTTGCAGCGGGCCACCACGCACAGCCCACAGCAGCAACGATCCATCGGCCGAGATCGCCGCGTCGCCACCCTGCACGCCTTGTGCGGGTTCTGTAGCGAATGGTGTCCAATGTACTCCGCCGTCGTGCGAGACGGCTCCATGAGGCCCAGGATTCCACGAGCGGCCGACGCGCACCATCTCTTCGGGCCTCTGCGATGCCAGCGCAATCGTGTCGCAGTTGGACAACTCGGGATTCTTCATCGCGCCACTCGCGGGCGAATGGGCGAAGTCGTCGTTGCGAAAGCAGCCGATGTCGCCAAGGCCGGTGAAAAGGTGCGGACCCGCTGCGGTGGGCAACAGCGGACTCAGCAGCATAATGTCCGTGGTCTCCTCCAGCCCCGGTGCTCCGACCGACCAGTGAGTGGCCGCGCCGCCGTTCACATCGTGCGACTCCCAGATGGTCTCGCCCGTGCCGTACAACACATGGGCCGAATCGAAGGGATCGATCATCACCGCGCCAATCCAATGTCCGAAGGGCGCACCAGCGACGTGATCGGCCCAGGGTGCAAGGCTTGCGTCGCGTACCGCCCCCTCCTTCAGCGACAGCCAGTTTGCGCCGCCGTCTGTCGAGCGGAAGATGGTGTCGCCTGGATGCCAGCGGTCGATGGTGGACGCAAGCAACGTCCGCGGGTGCTGTGCATCCACTGCAACGATGCCGTAACCAAATCCTTGCGCGTCCTGAGGGGCCTTGGCGTCATTGGCGTGGTCCTTCTGTTCACCGCTGATTGGTTTTTGCGGAGTGATGTCCTTCCACGTATTTGTACGCGGCGAGAGGGCCCACACTGCACCGTTGCCGGTTCCATTGGGGCCAGGGTGGTCGGTGAAGCTCAAATACATGGTCCCATCGGAGCTGAAGACGCCGTGATTGGGAAAGAGTCCCTGCGGCGATCCGGCCACCTGCTTCCATGTCTTGCCTGCATCCTCGGAGCGCAGCAGATTGTTGACGGGGTCGTCTACTCCGGCATAAATGACGGGCGTGGGTTGCCCTGCATGGCCGCTCGACTTGTCGAACGTGACAAAGGTCAGGCCGATGCGGTTGGAGGGCGGATCGGGAAACTGCGTGACGCGTGCCCATGTTGCGCCGCTGTCGCCGGAGCGCCACAGACCAGCAAGTCGCGTGGCCATCAGCAGGGTCTGCGGATGATTTGGGTCTACCTGCAATCGTTCCCCGGCGAAGCGCCCATCCTCGTTGCCGCCCATCTTGAATGGAACGCGCGCGATGGTGAAGTGCCGTCCCTGATCGTCCGAACGCAGGATCGCCCCATTGGGTGTGCCGTTGTTGGTATAGGTGCCGGCGGCGATATACAGCTTCTTCGCATCGGTCGGATCGATGGCAATACTCTCCGCGCCCAGCAGGTTGCGGTCGGAGAAGGGCAACCAGTCCTGCAGCGGGAACCAGCGCTTGGCGGTGTTGTCCCATCGGTACGCTCCGCCAATGTCGGTCCTCACGTAGTAGAGTCCGCGCTCTGCGGGATGCGCCACAAAGCCGGTGATGAACCCGCCTGCGATGAACGTGACGTTCTGGAATCGATATGGCGTAGACGCGGGGGTGGCCGCCAGACAGGTGGATGACATGCACAGCAGGGAAGCAGCCAACAAGATGCAAATGGTTTTCATCGGAGTTTCTCCACGGGTAAGAGTACTGCACTCCGGCCTGTTCACGCAGAAAATATAGGGACGCATGTGAACTCGCAAGCAGACAGAAAGCCCGCCGTTACTGGTGATTTCTGTGGATGGAGGACTGCTTCAATAGAAGGGAGGAGTGTGTGGCGAACGAATTGAACTGCGACGAGAGAAGCGTTTTTGTCTGCGATGAAAGGCATCGAGTCCGGCGCAATGCGATGCTGCGTATCGTCCGAGGGATTCATTGCGTGCCGTTCGCGCTCGCATGCGCGCACTCAAGGTACTTCCTTTTGCACAAAAAAAAATCACGAAAGGTACGATTTTTCTTGACACTGAATTTCATCAAATCTATACATTCGTTAGCTGCATGTTAAGGTCTTGCAGCATCGATGTCATATCGATAGGGAGAATAGACA
>CAIZFH010000218.1 GCA_903932155.1 uncultured Granulicella sp.
CGGTGGAACTATGCGGACCGTTCGGTCGAACGAGAACTTCGCCGCCCGCTGTGACGTCGAAATACCCCAATCCCCAGTTCCTGATCCCGTACAGTTCCGCGGAGTTCTCCGCCGTCCATCGCGTCAACGCTTCCTGCCGCATCGCTTTACGCCTCCGAAAATAGCCTGTTGTCCGAACATAACACGCGACGCCTTGATGTACACAAAAAACTTCCCCGCTTTCGAACCCGATGTTGACCCACGTCGGCGCCCCCTGTAAGGTTCAAGTACCGTGACAACCGCAACCGCTTTCCTCTACCACCCTGCTTTTCTGAAGCACCACACCGGACTGAAGCACCCCGACCGGCGGCAGCGACTGACCGCCATCGTGGAACGGTTGAAGCGATCAGGACTGCTGGACCGACTGCTGCCGGTGGAACCGACCCCGGCGCCCATTGAGGCCATCACCACCATTCATGACCCCGCCTATGTACAGAGTCTGAAAGACCGTTGCGCCACCCTTCGGGTGTTCGAAGCCTCGGAGGACACCATTGCCTCGCGGGGAACCTATGACGCCGCCTGCCTTGCCGCCGGGGCCGTACTCGCCGCCATCGACACCGTCACCAGCCAGCGGGCCAGAAATGCGTTCTGTGCCGTACGGCCGCCGGGCCACCATGCCGAGCGCGATCGCGCCATGGGGTTCTGCTTCTTCAACAATGTGGCCATCGGCGCCCGGTATCTTCAGCGCTGCCATAGCCTCAAGCGCATCGCCATCATCGACTGGGACGTTCACCACGGCAACGGAACCGAGCACGCGTTCTATGACGATCCATCCGTCCTCTATGTCAGCACGCACCAGTTTCCGCATTACCCGGGCAGCGGTCGCGCCCATGATACCGGGACCGGCCCCGGCAAAGGCTATACGCTGAACATCCCCATGGCTGCAGGTTCGACAGGGACCGACTACCTTCAGGCCTTCGCGCATGACATCAAACCGGCCGTCACCCGTTTCAAGCCGGACTTCATCCTCGTCTCCGCAGGTTTCGATGCGCATCGGGACGATCCTATGGCTTCGATGCTCCTGACTGAGAATGATTTCGCGGCCCTGACCCGGCAAGTCGTCGATTTGGCGGAAGAACACTGCAGCGGCCGTCTTGTCTCGGTTTTGGAAGGGGGCTATTGCCTTGACGCCCTGGCCGCATCGGTCGAGGCGCATATCCGGGCGCTCATGGGGGCATAGCGACAGTCAGGCGACAGGATCGCGCTGGAAACGCACGGCGATACCGCGATGGTAGAGGCCTTCGCTAATGTGCCGAGCGCTCAGATTGAAGGCCACCAAGTATCGGAGACCACGATCCCGATCCTCGGCGTCAATCCCGCCCTTCACCGATGGCTCATTCCACATCGTGTCCGGCACGTTGGCCCACTCAAGCAGCCATACCAACAGGAAAGGGAGAATCTCAGCATCGAGGTAATCGAGCGCAAATTCCTGCGGCGCACCTTGTTCCGCCGGGGGAACCACACGCAGGCACACACCCGGAGGCGGCCCGATGATCGAGAGCGCGGCCATGGCA
>CAIZFH010000219.1 GCA_903932155.1 uncultured Granulicella sp.
AGGACGATGACGAGGACGACCAATCCTAGCTGGAGGCTGCGCTTGTCGGTGATGGCGTATACGACGGGGTCCTCGTCCAGCTCGCCACGGGATGCCTTGAGCCACAGCCGGCTGAGCCAGAGCAGGAGTACGGGAACCAGCAGCCACAGGCGTGAGTGATGCGGATAGAGGTTCTGCGCGACCTCGTTGCCGATGTACAGCGCGAAGATCACCACCGACGCGTATCCGCTGGCCGTGCCAAAGCTGCGCAGTTGCTCGAGGTCGGAGACGCGATAGCCGCGGCCCTTGACCGCGAGCATCTCCGTATCCCCACCGCGCAGACTCAGGCTTTCCAGTTCAGCGAAGCGCTTGACGAAGGCCAGCGAGAGGAAGAAGAAGATGCTGAAGGCGGCCAGCCAGGGCGATACCTTCACCCCGGAGGCCGCGGAACCCGCCAGAATCCGAATGGTATAGAGGCATGCGAGCGCCATTACATCCACCAGCACCATCCGCTTCAGGCGGAGCGAGTATATGACGGTGGAGATGGCATAGAGCACCAGCCAGTCGATGAATCTGCCTTGACCATTCCAGATAAATTGCGGCGACAACGCCGTGAGTACATGCGGCAGAAGCAGCGCAAGCGCCAGGGACGTGGCAAGGAAGAGGAGGATAGTAACTGAGCCGGTAATGGGCGAGAGGTCGCCGGCGGCGAAGGGACGGCTGCGCTTGCGCGGGTGATGGCGGTCGGCTTCGAGGTCCAGCAGATCGTTGAAGACATAGGTTGCCGATGCGGCCAGACTGAAGCTGAGGAAGGCGAGCAGCGCCGCGACAGCCGGACCCACATCGCGCACATGGGCCAGCAGAAGAGGCAGGAAGATCAGCGTGTTCTTGGCCCATTGATGCAGCCGGATAGCACGCAGCCAGGACTTCAGTGGCGAGGCGTCGTCGGTGAAGGTGCGCGCTGGCTGCACGGAAGCCGAACGCAGCGCCGCGCTTAGTCCGCGCTGCGGATTGGCCACCATGGGATGGACGCTGTGGGCGAGCAGAGGCAGGTCGAGCCGGGCGTTGCCGATGTAGCTGAAGCCTGCGGGGAAGCGCTGCTGGAATGCCTCGAGCTTGTTATGGCCGGTAAGGTTGATGCTGCCATCGGAGGCGAGGACGCCGGTAAAGATTCCCAGATGCGCGGCCACGCGCTCGGCCAGCAGATTGTCTGCCCCGGTGGCGAGGTAGATCGGTCGCCCGGCGGCGTGTTGCTGGCGTAGATACTCCAGCAGCGGTTGATTGTATGGCAGGTGGACGACATCGAGCGCCACGGCAGACGAAATGTTGCGCTTGAACACAGCCTTTCCCTGTGCGATCCACATGGGAAAACGCAGCAGCGAGCCGGGACTCTGCCGCGCCAGAACAATCACCGAGTCCAGCAGCGTGTCGGACTTGACCAGAGTGCCATCGAGATCGACGCAGAGCGGCTCGGTGGTTGGCGGCGCGGATGGGGCATCCTGAATGTGAGGATCGGTTTGGCCGGGTTGCAGGTGCGCGGATGGCAAAGACACGAGTCAACCCCTCCCGAAAACTGCCAGACGATCCATTGCGGATACGCGGCGAGGCACGACGGAGTACACCGTCGGCAACGAAGAGCTCTGGAAGCTCCCCGTAAACTCTACGCTATTATCCCTTATCTACTGTGCGCCGCTGGATGAATCCAGATGGTAACTCGCCGGCAGAACTAGCCTGGGGGCCAGGTCATGTGCCGCCCGCCGAGCAGATGCAGGTGGAGGTGGTCGACGGTCTGTCCGCCATCTGGGCCGGTGTTGAGGATGACGCGATAGCCACCGTCCAGCCCTGCGGCGCGCGCGATCTCGGCGGACTTGGTGAGCAGGTGGCCCAGCAGCGACGACTGCGCAGGTTCGGCCTCCGCCAGCGACGCGATGTGAACCTTGGGAATGACCAGTAGATGGGTGGGCGCCTGCGGATTGAGATCGGCAAAGCAGAGGCACAGTTCGTCCTCGTAGACGCGCTTGGCCGGAATGCTTCCAGCGACGATCTTGCAGAAGATGCAATCGGAACTCATAACGAACAACCTCTCACAGAACCTGTTGAGGATTCTACCGCCAAGTCATCTTTGGGCCGCTAGGCGCGGTTACTTGGCGAAGTACTTAGGTTGTTGACCTGTAGCCCATGGATCGTAGGCTTCGGCGAAGGCCGCGCGGAAGCCGATGGGGGGATGGGTGTTGAACCAGAGTGCGTAGAGGGGGTGTGTCGTGGGGTCGTCGAGGGAGAGTTCGCCGAGGAGCTGGAAGGCCTGGCGGCCATCCTGCTGCGGGTTGGCGACGATGCCGTGAACAGCCTCCTGCGCGTAGACGTCGGCGTTGTGCTCAATGGCGCGGCTGAAGGCGTTGGCAAACGGGTCGGAGAGTGTGGAAAGGACGCAGAGAACCAGGAGGAGGATGACCAGCGAGCCCCAGTCCTGCTGCGAGGGAATGCGCCATGAAGTGCCATAACGCAAAAGCAGGAAGTGAACGCCGTGGAAACCGAGCCAGAAGAGTGGGAGCAGCGCAAGGCAGCTAATCGCAGTGCCCATTGCCACATGGCCCAATGCGTAATGCCCCATCTCGTGGGCGAAGATGAAACTAATCTCGTCGGGCGTGCAGCGGGCGATGGTAGTGTCCCAGACAACGACGCGCTTGGAGGCCCCGAAGCCAGTGACGTAGGCGTTGAGTTGGGTGGACTTGGCGCTGGCCTTCATCAGGAACATGCGCTGCGGCGGGATATTGATTCCTCCGCGCGCAACGACTTGCTCCAGTTGCTGGACCAGCGTGGGGTTGGATTGGGCAAGCGGTTCAAATTTGTTGAAGAGCGGATCGATGACATACGGCGTGACGAAGACACCGGCGACGAGACAGAGCACGGCTGGAATCCAGAACCAGAACCACCAGCGGGTTGGCGACCAGCGGATGACCCAGAAGATCAGCATGGCGAGCAGGCCGCCGAGGAGCCACTCCAGCGCGAACATTTTGGCGATGTCGGCCAGCCAACTGCCCCAGCCCTGGACCGAGAGGCCATAGCTCTGCGCGACACGATGCCCATAGATGCCCAGCGGAAGATCGAGCAGATGGGTGACGAGGAGCAACAGGAAAACGAAGCTGAAGCCCTGCAGCCAGCGGTTTCGGGATAGGCTGACAGCAACGCCTTGCATCCACGCAGTCACACCGAGGACAAGGATGAGCAGCAGTTGAAGCGGCATCCAGAGGGTGTCCGCGACGGCGAGGTTTCTGTGCGTTCGGCTGAGTGCGACCGCTCGCTGTAGTTCTGCCGGTGGCAGCGTGTAGGCGGTGGAGTTGTGCAGGGCTATGCGCCCGGCCTGCGCCTCGGTGGGTGTTTCCCGGGCGAAATGGCCCATCGCAATTGCAAAGACGGCGGCCAGCGTGGCCAACAGGATCAGTGTATTGCGAAGGCGCATGGCTCTGGACTCCAGTGGCGTGTGCTCCAGTGTGACGCATGAATGCGGCGAAACGCAAAACGAAACGTCCAATCAATAAGAAGCTATGCATGGGTGGAAAGACAAAAGACGCATTTTCCGTGTAGCATCCGATAGATTGAACGCTGCATCTTTAGCGAGAAGACGAGATCCATGAGACAGATAAAGACGAACCTGTGCGGGACTACCCGCACTGTGATTCTGGCCTGTGCGTGCGCGGCAGCGCTTCTTGCAGTAAGCGCGCTGTATGCACCCCATAACGCGCTTGCGGCCACCGAAGCTGCCTCCAGCCCATCCAGCAAGACGGTAGCGGGCGATCCGGTCCTTATAAATGCGCTGGACACGGAGTTGAAACGGGCTATGTCGTCGCTGGGTGCAGATGGCGCCGCAGCCGCACAACAGCCCAAGCCCTACTTCCTGAGCTATGCGGTGGACGATGATGCTTCGGTGAACATTACGGCGGAGTATGGCGCAATCAGCAGCTCCAACCAGAGCCATGTGCGATCAGTGGACGTGCAGGTGCGGCTGGGCAGCCCGGCAGAGGACAACACCCACGGCGACCATCGCACCAGCGCGCTGACCACGTTGCCGCTTCCGCTGACCGACGACCGCGACGCCGTTGCCCGCTCCTTGTGGTACGCCACCAACCGCGGCTATGCGCGCGCCCTGAACGGCTTCCTGAAGGTGAAGACCGAGCAGCAGGTGCGCGCCAAAGAGGAGGATTCCTCAGCAGACTTCAGCGTGGAGCAGCCGCGGACGGATATGTTGCCACCGGCGCCCGCCCTGGTGGTGGACCACGCGGCGTGGGAGCAGCGCCTGCGCGAGATATCCAAGTTGTTCACGCAATTTCCCGACATCTTTGCCGACCAGGTCGAGTTCCAGGCGTCCAATGAGACCGACTACTTCGTCTCGTCCGAGGGCCAACGGGTGGATACTCCCAGCCAGACGGCGCGGCTGGTGATTGTGGCGCGGACGCGCGCCGCCGACGGGATGGACCTGTTCCGCGCGGAGACCTTCGAGGCGCAATCCGCCGATCGCCTGCCCGATCAGAAGACGATTGCGGACAAGGCGATCGCGATGGCGAAGAACCTGGAGGAGTTGCGCGTGGCACCTGTGACACAACCGTTCAGCGGGCCGGCAATCCTGAGCGGACGCGCCGCGGCGGTCTTCTTCCACGAGGTGCTGGGGCACCGGCTGGAGGGCCAGCGGCAGCGCGGCGACCAGGAGGGACAGACCTTCACCAAGCTGATGGGAAAACCTATACTTCCGTCGTTCCTCAGCGTGGCGGACGACCCAACGCTGAGCACGTTCCAGGGCAGAGCGCTGAGCGGCCACTACGACTTTGACGATGAGGGACAGGCCGCGCGTCGGGTTGAACTGATCCGCGATGGCGTGCTGGAGACTTTTCTGATGTCGCGGGAACCCATCGCAAGCGTCTCCCAAAGCAACGGCCACGGCCGATCCGAATCGGGGCACATGCCGACGGGCCGGCAGGGAAACCTGATTGTAACCTCGTCGAAATCGGTGCCGGAGAGCGTGCTGCGACAGATGCTGATCGACGAGGCGAAGAGGCAGGGCAAACCGTACGGTCTCTACTTTGAAGACATCTCGTCGGGTTTCGCGGTTACCACGCGCAGCTCGCCGCAGGCTTTCCAGGTGATTCCACTGGTAGTGTACCGGGTGTATGTGGATGGGCGTCCCGACGAACTGGTGCGCGGGGTCAGCATTGTGGGCACTCCGCAGGCGGCGCTGAACAGCATTCTGGCGACCGGCGACAAACAGGACATCTTCAACGGGATATGCGGCGCGGAGTCTGGCAGCATTCCGGTGAGTGCGGTCGCGCCTGCAATGCTGGTGAGCCAGATTGAGACGCAACGCCAGGCGCAGGGTACCACTCGCCCGCCCATTCTGCCTCCGCCGAATAGCGCGGCTGGCCAATCGGGACCAGATAAAGGAGCAAACTAATGAAGTTGCTCCTTTATAGGTTACAAAAAAGTCGGATAATTGCAGCGATATTTGCCCTCTGCGTGTTATTTAGTACATATTCGGTTACATATTTAGCCAATGCGCAGAATCTACAAACGGACGACCCGGTACTGCGCGCCATGAAGGCCGAACTGGACCGCGAGCAGGCCCAACTGGTGTTGCCTGGAATGCAGCGGCCGTACTTCCTGCAGTATCGCCTGGATGACTACAGCACCTACGACGTAGTGGCCAACTTTGGCGCGTTGGTGCGCGAGGAGACCGGCCACCAGCGGATTGTGCGGGTGACGGTGCGCATCGGCAACTACACAACGGATTCGAGCAGCAGCCGGGGAGACGGCACGGCGGTACTGGGGCCGACGGACAACAATCCGGAGGCGATTCGCTACTGCCTATGGACGGCGACCGACGAGGCGTACAAGATCGCACTGCGCGCGTACTCGGCCAAACAGGCCGCGTTGAAGCAATTCGAGACTGCTCCCACCGCGCAGGATCTTGCTTCAGCCAAGGCGATCACGCTCATTGGCCCATTGGTGCAGTTGGATATCGATCGCGCTGCATGGAAGCAACACATTGTGGATGCCAGCGGACTTTACGCCAACGATCCCGAGGTGCGTGCGAGTGCCGCGGATGTGCAGTATTCGTCGGCCACACTGCGCGGCCTGGCGGTCAACCGCTACCTGGTGAATAGCGAAGGGACGGTTGTGCGCCAGGGATACACGGGATACAGCGCCAACATCAGCGTGGGCGGGCAGGCCTCCGACGGGATGCAACTGGAGCGCAGCAACGGCAGCACGGAGGCCAATGCCAAGGATCTGATGACGTGGCCGGAGTTCCGCAAACTGGTGATTGACAACCTGAAGAGCCTACAGGCGCTGCGCAATGCGCCTGTCGTCTCCGCCGAGGACTACCACGGGCCTGTGCTGTTCAGCGGTGACGCGGCCACGGACGTAATGGAGCGGCTGTTCATTCCCAATGTACAGGCGAACCGTCCGGACATGGGTACCACGGCGCGCACTCAGGGCGTCTACACCTCCAGCTACCACGCGCGCGTGCTGCCCGATGTACTGAACGCAACAGACGATCCGCTGATGACCAACTATGCGGGTCATGCGCTGCTGGGCGCGTACGCAGTGGACGATGAAGGCGTACCGGCGCAGGCGGTGAAGGTTGCAGTGAACGGCAAGCTGGAGGATTATCTGATCGGACGCACACCTGTGCGTGACTTTCCGGTTTCGAACGGACACGGCCGCGCTGCCCTGGGGCAGGCACCGCACTCCAGCGAAGGCGTAATGCTGTTCAAATCGAATGCGCCATTGAACGCAGCGGCCATGAATGCGCGCCTGGTTGCGATGGCCAAGGACCAGGGACGCGATGTGTACGCGGTTGAGACGCTGGGCGGAGATCTGTCGCCACGACTGCTGTATGTGGTGCATTCCGATGGCAGCCGCCAACTGGTGCGGGGCGCGGTCTTCGACGAGTTGGACAATCGCAGCCTGCGCTCGGACATTGTGGCGGCAGGCGACGATGAGTATGTCTCCAACACGCTGGGAGCGGTGCCGGTGACCACCATTGCGCCGAGTCTTCTGTTCGACGACATTGAGGTAAAACGCGCCACCGAGGAGCAGCAGAAACTTCCCTACTACGCTCCTCCGGCGCTGGGTGCGGCAGCTACGCCGGCAGGCAGCAAGTGAACTAATTGAGGCGGACGATGTAGGGCAGTGCACCGCCGCGGACGTGGATGCTTTCGGCGATCTGGCTGGCGGTGGTCTTATCGGCTTTGAGCGGGTTGATGCGCACCCAGTGTCCGGTGGGCCCGGCGAACTCGATGACCTTGGCTGTGGAGTAGCGGCGGAGGAGGCTGTTCTTGAGCTTGATTGCGTCGTCCTCGTCGGTGAATGCGCCGATTTGGACGCACCATTTTCCGGCTGGATCGACGCCGGGGTACTGGGGTGGCGCGTAGGCCTCGACGCGCACTTTGGCGACACCCGCGCGATAGACACCGGTTGCCTTGGCCGCGGCCATCGAAAGGTCGATGATGCGGTCGCCGACAAACGGGCCGCGATCGGTGATGCGCACGACGACCGACTGCTCGTTCTCGAGGTTGGTGACGCGGACGATGGAGCCCATGGGCAGCGTGCGGTGCGCGGCGGTCATGGCGTTCTGGTCGTAGATGGTGCCGTCGGCGCCCTTGCGATTGGCGTAGGGGGGGCCGTACCAACTGGCCAATCCCACCTCGTTCGATACAGGTTTGCCGCGCGGAGTGGGTTGCGGCGCAGTTGGCGTGGTACCCGCGGAGGCGGGGGCGGCGGGCGTAACCCGCGTGGATGCGCTTTGGTTTGCAGCGCTGGATTGTGGCGGACGAGCTGGCATCGCACTGCGATGGGACGAGGCCGCAGGGAGCGGCGGTGGAGGTTGATAATAGGCTGTCTTGTTCTTGTGGCGGCAGCCTGCGAGTGCAAGCAACAGAACCGGTAGCAGCACTCTGATTAGCGTACGGCTGTGCGTCCGGTCAGGCGCTGGGCCAGGTGTGGCGGCTCCGATGCGGCGGCGATGTGGCGGGCAGTTCAAGGCTGAGGTTTGTCCTTATCCGGATCGGGAGCAGGCGGCGCGGGCGGAGGCTGATGCTGAGCTGTGACGCGGCGATCGTCCATGCGCTGGGCCAGCTTCTGCAACTGCTCTGCGGCTGCGCGGAGGGCCTGGGTGCCATCGCGCCGGATGTCGGGAACAACCTTATCGTTGATGTAGGTGACTACGTTGCGCAGGTCCTCTTCGACACGCACGGCTGCGTCACGCAGTTGCTGCTCCCAACGACTGGATCCATCGTTCGCCATGGCAACACCTCCCCACACTCCAGTATGGGGAGGCGGAAAAGCACTGGTCAACGAGGGAATGACGTTATCGGTCGCACGGTGCCTGATTGGTAATCGGCACAGTGGAGCAGTCAATCTCTGACGACTGGGCAACTATGTGCGCTGGGATGGCGTCCGTTTAGATACGGGATCTCGTTTCCACGGTCGTTTGGCGACCTAGCAGGACTCCGCAGGGATGCAGTCTTTCGTTGCAAGGACCGCACACCCGGAGGGAACGCCTGATGAGCGAGATAACGAGCCGCATCGTCCGCCGTACCATCGTTGCAGGCCGCCTAAAGATCGCCGCAGTCGCATTGCTTGCGGTTTTAGCGTTCCCCCATGCTGAAGTTGCCGCGCAGGAATTAGCCGTTACGCCGAGCACCGATAACACGCTGCTGGCTCTGCCCAATGCTCCCGACGCTACACTGGGCGACACCAGTTCAAGTGTAGCCGCAGCCTCCGCGCATTCGCGCGGCCTGTCGGCCTCCGCAGTCACTCCGACCGCGTCCATCGTCTTTGTTTCGCCGACCCAGAAGCTCATCCGTCCGGGCCAGATCGCGCCCACGCTGACGGCTGGCGACAAGGTTCTTCTGGGCGTAAAGAATGCGTTTATGCCGTTTGAGGCAGCCGGCTGGTTTGCCTCGGCAGGCTACTCCCAGGTGACGAACAGCAGCCCGAACTACGGCACCGACCGCGGCGCGTTCGGGCAGCGGCTTGGCGCCGCCACGATACGGGGCTCCTCCGAAAATATCTTCAGCGACAGTCTGATGTCCAACATCTTCCATGAAGATCCGCGCTACTACCAGATGGGGCCGGCGCACAACTTCTTCATGCGCCTGGTGTACGCCGGCACGCGACCGCTTGTGACCCGCATGGACAGCGGGCGCGCAACTCCTAACTTCGCGCTGTGGACCGGCACGAT
Source organism: uncultured Granulicella sp. (assembly GCA_903932155.1). Taxonomy (GTDB): domain Bacteria; phylum Acidobacteriota; class Terriglobia; order Terriglobales; family Acidobacteriaceae; genus Edaphobacter. Next base: position 9,215 of record CAIZFH010000219.1, read on the forward strand.
GGGCGGGGCCATGCTGACCAACCTCTATTATCCGCAGGCCAACCGCGTCATGGGGCAGACGATGGAGACCTTCGGCGGTTCAATTGGCGGAGTAGCCCTGAGCGACGTTGTCAGCGAGTTTTATAGCGACTTCAAGCATATGTTCCACTCCAGGAATAACTAGCCGCTCGGCGGACGGCAACTTACTGATTGTGCGCTATCCAGCCAGATTAAGACGGTTTGCCAACCACCCATTCGCCACACTCTATCCCCATTCAATGCAGGATCTTGCCGTTCACTATTAGGTACTTCTAATATTGCCCTCGGCTGCATATTCTGGATGGAGTAAACTGCTTCATCTACCTACAGCACTGGGCCATCGAATCATCGTCCTGTTCAACACTGGAAAGCGTTGCAACCCTGATGGATGGATCGACAGCAGACCCCTTACCAACCAGACTAACGACGTACCGTAGATACGACGTGAGAGCCTCGGCCCCGTCCTAACCACCAAATCTCTTCAGGAGACAACTTCACATGGCAAAGCGCGCAAAGATATTCGAGAAAGCAATGGTTCAGGTCGCTAAGGGCGGATGGGTGGTTTACAGCAAGCTCAACTCGCTGTTCACCGACACTCCCAGCTTTACCCCCAAGTGGAGCGACAAGCCGCTGCAAAAGAGCTATGAGAAGGAGAAGCCGCCGCTGGGCTGGCCGCGCACCACAGACTCGCTTTGTCCGAAGTGCGTACCGGAGATCCGCAAGCAGATTGTGGACGGCAAGCTGCCCCATGAGATTCTGCTGAACGAGAAGGTTGGCGAACTGAAGGCCCAGATCATCGAGCGCGACGGCAAGATCCTGATGGTGAAGGACTGCCCCGTGCACGGCCACTTCGAGGACGTGATGTCGATCGACCCGGCCTTCATGCGCCATTTGGAAGAGGTCTTCCCTGGCCGCGACATCCGCGCGCACAACGACGCCAAACTGCATAACCACGGGACCTCCACTGTGACCCATGGACGCGGCGCGGTGCTGACCATCGACCTGACAAACCGCTGCAACATGATGTGCGACCCATGCTTCATGGACGCCAACCAGGTCGGATTTGTGCATGAGCTGACGTGGGACGAGATCAAAACCATGCTGGACAACGCCGTCACCATCAAGCCCAAGCGGCAGATGAGCGTGCAGTTCTCCGGCGGCGAGCCGACGCTATCGCCCTACTTCCTGGACGCCGTGGCGTACGCGCGCAAGGTTGGCTACACCAGCGTGCAGGCTGCCACCAACGGCATCGAGTTCGCCAAGAGCAAGGAGTTCGCGAAGGCCGCGGCCGAGGCTGGCCTGCGCTACGCGTACCTCCAGTTCGACGGCATTGGCAACGCGGCCAACTCGCACCGCAAGGTGGGCAACGCATTCGACGTAAAGCTACAGGCCATCCACAACCTGTACGAGGCAGGCGTGGACATTGTGCCGGTCACCACCATCGTGAACGGCATCAACAACGAGCAGGTGGGACGCATCATCCAGTTTGCGATGGACAACCCCAAGAAGATCAACTTCCTCAGCTTCCAGCCGGTCAGCTTTACCGGCCGCGACGAGGACATCAGCGATGAACGCCGCGAAGCGCAGCGCTACACCCTGTCGCACATGGCGCACGACGTGAAGAACCAGACCGGCCTGGGCGAGCCTACGCGCGACTGGTTCCCCATCTCGTTCATGTCCACCTTCTCCGACTGGGCCGACCTGGTGCATGGGCCGGACCGCGATTGGGGCCAACTGAGCTGTGGATGCCATCCCAACTGCGGCATCTCCATGGCACTGATGATCGACAAGGAGACGAAGGAGGCCGTGCCGGTCACAGCGTTCATCAACGCCGACCGCCTGGCCAAGGACATTGCGCGCGTCAACGACTCGGCACGCGGCAAGTTCCTCACCATGCTTGGCGCGTCGCTTGCACTCATCCGCAACTACAGCCCAGACATGGCGCCCACCCACTTCAAGATCAGCGACCTGCTCACCAAGTTCGACAAGAGCTTCGGTGCCAGCGGACGAGACTACGGCAAGGTGACCGCCGACCGCACCATGGAAGATATCAAGAAGCGGCGCGGCGATCGCTGGAACTTCCTGTTCATCGCGGGCATGTGGTTCCAGGACCTCTTCAACTACGACTTCCGCCGCACGGAACAGTGCATCATTCCATACGCCACGCAGGAAGGCGAGATCAGCTTCTGCGCGTACAACACCGGCGTGGGCTGGCGCAACATCATCGAGAAGATGCACATGACCTCGACCCTCACCAAGTGGTACGAGGAGCATGGGCGACACGAGATCTTCGCCGGCGGCAAGAAGGTTGGCCTGGAGATGCAGGACAAGTACGACCTGGTGCTCAACCAGGCGCACGTCGACTCGGCGGCCAACGATACCTTCGAGAAGAGCGGCATCGCCAAAAACGCGCGCGAGGAGAAGATTCGCGCACGCGACGCCAAGATCAAGTTGGACGCCGAAAACGCCCGCATGGCCAAGCTCTATCGCAAGGAGATTCTGCAGGAGCCGGACGCTCCCGCAGGCTTCATCTCGCTCGGCGAAATCAAGCCCGCCGCGCCGGTGCAGGTGGAAGAGACCATCGCGAAATAAGAGTGGCTTCTGAGATAGGTCCGGGCTTCAGAGGGTGTTGAAAAACTCTGTTTTGCTTAAGGGCACGGCTTCAGCCGTGCCGTAAGATGCTCTGTTTGCAACGCGGCTTTAGCCGCTGAGGGCAGGTTTAGATCGACATTTGGACTTTTTCAGCACCCTCTTCAGCCC
>CAIZFH010000220.1 GCA_903932155.1 uncultured Granulicella sp.
AACTTCGCGCCCGGCTTCACCGTACGCGATGTGCTGGATGCAGCTCTTGTCCGCACCGGCGTCGCCGAGGCAGAGCACGAGGGCCGCCTGCGCGAGACGGGTGGGCGCACGGGATTTCCCGATCTCGCCGCCGAGGCCGCGACGCTCTCCGGCGGATGGCGCAAGCGGCTGGCGATCGCCGAAGCCATCGTTACACATCCCGATGTGTTGCTGCTCGACGAGCCGACCAATCATCTCGACCTCGCCGGTATTGCTTGGCTCGAAGAGTTGCTCAACCAAGCTGTATTCGCCTGCGTTATGGTCAGCCACGATCGCTATTTTCTGGAGAACGTAGCCACCGAGATTGTCGAACTGAACCGCGTCTATGCGGATGGATTGCTGCGCGTGAAGGGGAGCTACTCGAAGTTCATCGAAGGTAAGCAGGCATATATGGAGGCGCAGTCGAAGTTGCAGGACGCGCTGAAGAACCGCGTCAAGATCGAGGTCGAGTGGCTGCGCCGCGGGCCGAAGGCACGCTCGACTAAGGCCAAGGCGCGCATAGACAATGCGCAGTATCTGATTGGCCAGTTGCGCGATGTGAACCAGCGCGTACAGACGGCCACTGCGGGGATCGATTTCAGCGCGACCGAACGCCAGACCAAACGGCTGGTCGAATTTGAGGACGTGGCCTTGAGTTTTGGCGATGGTTCAAGCGAGTTAAAGATCGTCGAAGGCCTGAACTTCCTCATCACGAACGGAATGCGCGTCGGCCTGGTCGGTCCCAACGGCAGCGGCAAAACCACGCTGCTGCGTCTGCTCACCGGCGAACTGGAACCCACTGCGGGAACGATAAAAAAAGCCGCGGCGCTAAAGATCGTCTACTTCTCGCAGATGCGCGAGCTGGAGGAGGGAGTGACGCTGCGTCGTGCGCTGGCGCCGGACTCGGATTCGGTCGTCTATCAGGGCCGCGTGGTGCATGTGGCCAGTTATGCGGCGAAGTTTCTGTTCACCAGCGAGCAGCTCAATCAGCCCGTCGAACGCCTGAGCGGAGGCGAACGCGCGCGCGTGCTGATCGCAAAGCTGATGCTGGAGCCCGCGGATTTGCTGCTGCTCGACGAGCCAACCAACGACCTCGACATCCCGACACTGGAGATTCTCGAAGAGTCGCTGCTGGAATACTCCGGCGCGTTGGTGCTGGTGACACACGACCGTTACATGCTGGACCGCGTCTCGACGATTGTCCTCGGCCTGGATGGACTTGGCAACGCAGAGACATTTGCGGACTACTCGCAGTGGGAGCAGTGGCAGCGCGAACAGGGATCTGCCAATAGCGATGGCAGTTCGTCCTCAGCGACCGCAACTCCAGTGCAAAGTACGCCGCAGTCAAACAGTGTGGGCAAGAAGAAACTCTCGTACCTGGAAGCGCGCGAGTACGCGTCGATTGAAGAGAAGGTAGACGACGCAGAAGAGCGCCTGAACGCTGCGCGCGATCTGCTGGATGATCCGGGCGTAGCCACCAACGCGGTTGCGCTTACCGCCGCGCTTCATGAGATGGAGCAGGCCCAGGCCGCGACCGACGAACTCTACGCGCGCTGGGCCGAACTAACCGAAAAGGCCGGCTAGGCACTTCGTGCGGTTCTCGACGCTCCGCCTAACGGCAAAGGCGAGCTAGCTGGCTTTCTTGTGCTCCAGGTTCGCCGTATGTGGCTTGCGTCCGAGCTGCTTCCAGTGGGTCTCTGTCATCGCCACGCCAAACTTCTTTGCCGCGGCCTGGATGTGACCGAAGGCCGCCTCGCGTTCGCTGTCAGAGACGTCCTTCACCTGGTCGAAGCGCGTGATTGCGTTGCGCACATGCGAGGCGTCGTTGAGCGGCTCCTTGCGCTGCGCCGGGAAAGCATACGTTGAGTCCTTCAACTGCTTGCGATCTTCGGTCGAAAGTTCGTGCGTCGAATCTTGAGATTTGTGTGGCGTTGCCATCGCTGTACTCCCGTAGGACAGTTCGTCCTGTGGCCCTGATCTTTGCCACTTACCGGGTTAGATGTCTATTCCGCACAGAGAGTTGGCAGGCAATGCGTTTTGCGCTACAGTGGCGCTACTTGTTGAACGGCTCGTCCGCCGATGGGCCGTAGAGTCCCGGCACGGGAACGTCGTTCAGGCGCAGATAGACGCCGAGCTGCGCACGATGGTGGATCAGGTGGTTGAAGAACATGTGGCGGAAAGAGAGCGAGCGCGGTTCGTCCGAGATCACTTTATCGCCGAAGGAGAACTTCCACATCGCGGCCAGGTCGGCGTCGGATGAGGCGACGAGCGCGGCGCGGGCCTCGGCAGCCAGCTCGTCGAAATCGGCCAGCAGCTTCGCGCGCGTGCTGAAGGTCATTTCGGGCCACTTGGCGGTGGTCAGGTCCATGCTGGGCGTGGTGAGAATGCTGGTGCCAAAATGCGGCAGCGTGCCCACATGTCTGGCCAGCTTGCCCATGGGCATGGATTTTTCGTGGGGCTTGTAGTCGGGCTTGTCTTCCGGGACGCGCTCCAGCGTGCGGCGCGTCATGCCCATCTCCATGTCATAGTCCTGAAGCAAAACTTCCGCTGTGGTCATCTTGGGGTCTCCTTATCCTGTGTAGACAGAGTCTTAGATTCGGGGAATTCCAGTTTAGACTCCGGTAATATTGAAGCCGCAATCGACGAAAGTGATCTCGCCGGTGATGCCGCTGGCCAGCGGCGAACAGAGGAAGAGCGCGGTGTTGCCAACCTCGATCTGCTCCACGTTGCGGTGCAGGGGCGCGCGTGCGGTGACGGCGTCCAGAATCTGGTTGAAGTCGCCGATGCCGCGTGCCGCCAGTGTCCGGATGGGCCCGGCAGAGATGGCATTGACGCGGATGTTCTTCCCACCCAGCGAGGCCGCCAGATAGCGCACCGTGGATTCCAGCGCGGCCTTGCACACGCCCATCACGTTGTAGTTGGGAAAGACTTTCTCCCCGCCGTAGTAGGTCAGGGTGAGGATCGCTCCGCCGTCGGTCATCACCGGCGCGGCGGCACGCGACAGCGCAATCAGCGAGTAGACGCTGATATCGTGGGCCATGCGGAAGTCCTCGCGGCTGGTGAGAAGGAAATCGTTCTTCAATGCGTCGGCTGGGGCATATGCGACCGAGTGGATGAGAATGTCGATCTTCGGAAATATGGCGGCAATCTGCGCAAAGACCGCGTCAATCTCCTCGTCGCGCGAGACATCGCATTGGAAGGCGCGGCCTGCAGCGGTCTGGCCGAGATCCGCGAGTAACTGCTCCGCTTCGACTTTCAGCCGTTCCGTCTGGTAGGAGAGCACCAGGGTCGCTCCCGCCTCAGCCAGTTGCTGGGCCACACTGTAGGCAATGCTACGTTTATTGGCCAGGCCGAAGACAACAGCCACTTTGCCCTTCAGATCGATCATGCAACTCCTAGAAATGTTTCAAACATTCCAATCCATAGGATAGCAGCGGAGGCCTGTTCCTGCGTCCAGGCGACGACTCAGCCCAGCGTCAGCCAGTCGTACTGATCCTCAGTTAGCGGCACCACCGAGAGCCGGAACTGGCGAAACATGACCGACCCCTGGAACACTCCCGCCGCGCGAATCTCCGCCAGTGGCCTCTCGTGCAGTAACCGCTTCACCGGTTTGATGCGCACGATGGGGTTGCGTGAGTCTGATGCATCCACCGAGACTACCTTTGCCGTTCCCACCGCGGCCTTGCCCACGTTCGAGTGGTAGATGACGAGCCTTTCGCCCTTCTTCATGTTGCGCAGAGTGAGCAGGGCCTGGTTGTTGGAGATGCCGTCCCAAACGGTCTCGCCGTCGCGCAGGAGATCGTCGAAGGAATATTTGTCAGGCTCGGTCTTTAGCAGATAAGGCATATGTTCCTCCAAGGTTCGAGGTTCGAGGTTTGAAGAGAGAGATGCAAGCGATGCGCGATACGGTGCAGGATTCGAGGATTGCAGACGCAATGACTCACCACTATCCCCTGCCAACTGTCTTAGCCGCCGAGGTCGAGGAGTTCCACATGGGGGATGGATTCGCCAAGAAATTGGCTGCCAAGACGGGCGAATTTTTCCACTGAGTCGGTGGCATAGCACTGAAATGTG
>CAIZFH010000221.1 GCA_903932155.1 uncultured Granulicella sp.
GAGCAAGCCGCCAGTCAGAGTCAGCCTCAAGGACATACCCCACTTGGAGAAGCGCGATGGGATGACCAAGTTAATTGTGGATGGACACCCCTTTATCTGCATTGCGGGCGAACTATCCAATACCGCCTCCTCCGACCGCGAAACCACCAAGGCCACGATCGCGCACCTGGCGCAGGCCAATTTCAACACCATCCTTACCGTCGTTTCCTGGGACCTGGTTGAACCCGAAGAAGGCAAGTTCGACTTCTCGATGATCGACTATCAGATTGAAGCCGCACGCGCCAACAATGTGCGGCTCGTCCTGCTCTGGATGGCCAGTTGGAAAAACGGCTTGTCGCACTTTCCGCCTCTATGGGTCAAGGCAAACCAGAGCCGCTTTCCGCGCGTTGTCAACGGCCAGGGCAAGACGCTTGAGATCCTCTCCACGCTGAGCGATAACAATCGTATTGCCGACGCCACGGCCTTCGCTGCCGTCATGCGACACATCCGCGAGGTGGACAAGACCCATACTGTCATCGCATTTCAGGTTGAAAACGAAGTCGGCACCATGGGTACCACCAGGGACTTCGGCCCCGCCGCCAATACCGCCTTTGCCGGCCCAGTGCCGAAGGAACTCACCGACTATCTACTGAAGAACAAGGACCACCTGCTGCCGGAACTGAAGCAGATATGGGATGCCGCGGGAGACAAGACCAGCGGCACTTGGGAGCAGGTTTTCGGCAAGAACGTTCAGCGTCCGGCGAACGATCCACCGGTACCCAACAGCCCCAATCGTACTAAGCGTGCGGCCAACGCCGAGCTTTTCAACCACACGGATGAGATTTTCATGGCGTGGAACTACTCCCACTACATCGGCTACGTGGCGGCGCAGGGCAAGAAGGAATATCCGCTCCCGATGTATGTCAACACCTGGCTGGTGCAGCCGGCCGACATCGGCGCGGGCGACTATCCCAGCGGCGGGCCCGAGCCGCTGGTGCATGATATATGGCGCGCAGGCGGCCCGGCGATCGACATCCTGTCGCCTGACATCTACCTGCCGGATTACTCCGGAATTATCCAGACCTTCTCGCGCAATGGCAACCCCGCCTGGAATCCAGAAACCGGACTGAACGCCAACAACGCGTGGCTGGGGTTCACGCAACTCAAACTCCTTTGCTTCTCCCCCTTCGGCGTTGACGGTAGCCGGAACGTGGCCTCGGATGACCCGTTCGTGCGGTCGTATGGGTTCATGAACTCAGTCTCGGGCGCGATTGCCGAGGCGCAAGGCAAGCCGGACGCAATCAAACTTATCGAGCTTGAACCGGGACAGAATCCCGGCAAGGTCACGATGGGCCGATATATCTTCGATTTCACCCCCGCGTCAGGCGCTCGTGGCGGCGCAGCTGGTGAAGCTGTCCAGGCTACGCCTCAGGGGCAAGGACGAGGCGGAGCTGCGGGAGCTGCCCAGCCGGCGCCTCAGGCAGCTGCACGTGGCGGCAGTGTTGGCCTGTCCTTCCTCGACAAGCCTTTCGTGCTGATTGTCAACACCGCCCCGAATGAGTATTACTTCGCAGCCAACGCATCCTTCCCATTCGTTGTTAGGCCAAACGACATCCCCAACGCCAGGGTCGCTGCGCCCGCCATCATGGAGCGCGGCACATTCAAGAATGGCATCTGGGTCATGCAACGCCGCGTCAACGGCGACGATATCATGGGCCGCGGCTACGACGTCTCCGCCGAATCCAACAACAACCTGTCCGGCTCCCAGATACCGCTGGGCGCCCAGGCCAGAGGTGGTCGTGGCACCGGAGCGGGTAATGCGCCCCAGCCGCCGTCCGTCATGCGCGTTATGTTCTATCAATATCGCTAAATCGAAGAGGAGAACAATTCGTTAAACTGAGATAGCCGTGTCTGCCTTGCCAGTCACAGGGTTGGCAGAGTCAGGGCCCGGAGAACTCGTGTCCATCTTGTCCATCAGCATGGTTCCCAGGCTCTCAAGAACTCCTTGATTGCTCCCACCGCCAACGACAAGGATCTTGGGCATGAATGCAGTATTGCCTACGGCGAGTGCTTTAATGGCGTTCACGAGAGCCGTGGGTCCTTTGCCCAGCGCTTCGACCTGTCTCTGATAGGCTTCGGCGTTAGCAAGACCCACCGCTCGGACTTCCGCTCCCCTGGCGGTACTCTCCGTAGATGGGACCGTAAAGGATGGGCCACTCAACGGTTTTGGGGTAGATAATCACTCTTGTGAACACGAATCTGCGCCTCACCATGGCCGTCACCGGTGCCAGCGGCTCCATCTTCGCCGCCGAGATGCTCCGCGCACTCGACGCAGACCAGCGCGTCGCCCGCATCGACTTTATCCCCAGTGAAGCCGCGCTACGTGTCTTCGCCGAAGAGATGCAACTCAGCGGCCGCAACGCCCTGGTCGACAAGCTGCTCGGCGCGCCTCCCACCTCCAACAAAATCGTCCAGCACACCGAGGCCGACATCGGGGCCAACGTCGCCAGCGGCAGCTCCCCCTCCGACGGAATGATTGTGCTGCCATGCACCATGGGCACGCTGGCCGGAATTGCCAACGGCATGGCCTCCAATCTAATTGAGCGCGCCGCAGACGTCTGCCTCAAGGAGCGCCGTCGCCTCATCCTCTGCGTGCGCGAGGCGCCCTTCAACCGCATCCATCTGCGCAATATGCTGCTCGCGGATGAGGCCGGGGCCACTATCTTCCCCGTCATGCCCACCCTTTACAACCTGCCGCACGATACCACCCAGATGGCGCGCCAGTTCATCAATCGTGTCCTCGCCCATATCGGGCTGCCCCAGCCTGGCGCATACGAGTGGAAGCCTGATTAGAGCCGGTCGCCCCTAGTGTGCATCTCCTGCAAGCATCAGTTCGCCACCGTGCATGGGAGGCTGCGCCTTGAGAAACTGGATCGTACCGGCCAGCACGGGCTTCGGGCACTGGCTCGGTGCGAGGTGGCCGCAGCCCGCCACGCCCTCAAAAACGGAGTTCGGGATCTCGCGGTGCATCGCCTCGCCAACCGAGATCGGAATCAGCCTATCCTCGGCGCCCCAGACGATCAGTGTAGGCTGCGTAATGCTTCCAATCCGCGCGTCGAGAAGGTCCTGGCCAGACAACATCGAGTCCATGGTCTGCTGCACAATGCGGCCGTTGCTCTTGAGCCTGCGCAGGGTGGCGCGCGCAACAAAGCCGGGCAGCGTGCGCGGATGCGGCATCAACAACGCCATCAATCGTGCCAGCCCGGCGGCGTCGGTCGGCACAAAGGCGTCGCGCGGGAAGTTGGGCTGAAACGTCGTCCCAGCGCTATCGTAGAGGACGAGATGGTCAAACCAGGTGGGATTATCCAGCGCGAGTTTTGCGGCGATCCAGCCTCCCATCGACCAGCCGGCGAGGTTGATCGGCGCGGGACGGCCAGCACTGTCGGCCCGTGCCATGCCGGTGGCCTGGATGAAGTGGAGAACGACGTCTTCTTCCATCTCGACGGAACAGCACGGCCACAGCGGCTTCTCGGAGCGCCCGTAGCCCAGCAGGTCCGGCGCGTAAACGTGGAAGCCCGCGGCGGCAAGCCCGGGGATCAGCGGCGCCCAGTCCTCGCCGCGCGAGCCGAGACCGTGCAGCAGCAGAAGCGGCTTGCCCGGCGTTCCATCGGGCGGAGCGGCCTCGAAGTAGTGAATGCGATCGCCGCGAACATCGACCATCTCGCTGCGCACGCCCGCGCGCCAAAGGTGGTAGCGAATCTGCCGATCGTTGACCCACAGCGGATTCCAGTAAAAAGTGCCGCCAGCCGCAAGCGCAAACAGCAGAAGAACGGTCCCCGCCAGCCGCAGTCGAGCCTTCATCCGTGCATTCCCCAATCCTCCGCCCGGAAATCTGCTTCAGCGGCTTGCCGAACTTCTCGATTCTAAGAGACTTGTCCGCGCAGCCGCCATTGCGCCTCGCGCAGCGTCGCCGCAAGCAATGACTTCGTCTTGCTGCCGAAATTGTCCAGCAAGGTCGGCGACCTGAACGCCTTCAGCGCCGCCAACCGCGATGCCCTGAACTCCCCCTGTTTGCGCAGCAGCCAGGCCATCGATTCATAGCGCTTGCCCTTCTCCGCGCGTACCAGTCGATGCCACCTGGCGGGAACGATGCTCTCAATCTTTTCGTAAAATTCCGCATCCATCCGGCACCAGAACAGTTCACCCCGGCTCGTCATGGAGCTGCCCGGAGCCAACACGTAATCGGCCATCACGCGCTCCAGCAACAACACATCGCCCTCGAGAGCCGCCAGCACCCAGATCGGCCAGTCCGACAACGACTCCAGCTCGAAGTACCACGGTGGCAGACTGCGCTGTATCCCGTTGCGGAAGATCACCGAAGGCGTGGGCACGAAGTTGTGACGAAGCACCTCTTCCAGCCCATAGCGACCGGCAGGTATGGACGGATATTTTTCCCGCGTCACCTCGCCTTCCGGCGTCACCCAACGGACAAAATGGCAGCACACGCTGATTGTCGGGTCCGCTTCCAGCGCCTGCACCTGCACCGTCAGCTTCTCAGGATCGGTCCAGTAGTCGTCCGAGTCCAGCCAGGCTATGTACTTTCCCCGGCACTCGTTCAGCGTCTCGTACGTGTTGCGCTGGATGCCCAGGTTCCTGCTTCGCTCCACCACCCGGACCACGCCCGGGTTCCGCTCCTGATAGTTGCGAGCTATATGCAGCGTGGAATCCTTCGAGCAGTCATCCGCGATCACAATTTCGATAGGAAAATCGATTCGCTGCCGCAGCACGCTATCCACCGCTCTTGGCAGCAATTTTTCCGCGTTGAAGGCCGTAATGGAGACGCTGACCAGTGGAGTGGGTCCACTCACCGCCTCCGAAGCCTGGCTCGAAATAGGTTCCTTCTGCACCGAACCTCCGGACCCGATCCGTAAGCTGATCATTTTCGCAATTGGTATATCCGAGGCTAATGCATCTTGCGTGGTTTTCCCTCAAGGAAAACCACATTGCACGATTTTGGCCAGTTCACTGTAATTGCGAAAATGCTCTATCGATAGACGTAGTACACATCATAGGGGTTGATGGCGTTGTCGTACGAGGCAAGCAGATGGACCCTGAGCCCATCCTCCTGCTCGGGCGTAAGCGGTGTTCCCATGATCAGAACCGGTGCTCCCCTGCCCGCGGAGACCTCATCCAGCTCCGCGCGACTTGGAATGTGCTGGTTCAGATACTCGTCGCGATTGAACAGCACGAAGGAAGCCAAGCTGTGTTGCTCCAGGTTGTATGCGACGGGCCGCTGTAGATAGGCAAGCACCGAGGTGCCTACGTAGTCCGGCTCAAACACTAGCGGAACTGCATCAAGTTTGTGGCTGCGCAGAAACCCGGCCACCTCCTGCGACGACGAGAAGGGATAGCGCAGGCTGACCGCCACCGCAAACAGCCCACTGTACACCTGGCAAACCAGCACCGCCGATAGCATCCGCCTCTGCCACCCAGGCCTCTCCGTCTCGCGCATCGTTCCGTACGCATATTCCATCAGCAAAGCCAGCACAAGGCATATAAACAGCCAGCCCAGATGGCGAACGCCCACGCTGCCGGCGATCTTCAATTGCAACAGCAGGATTCCGCTCCCTACCAGGAAAAAGTACCGCGCCAGGGGTCTTCGCAGATACACGGCGAACCCAGCCAGCAGCGCCCAGCCCAATAGATCGAAGACCATATCCATACGGTGCGACAGCGGATAGAAGATGTTCGAATCCCAGAACTGGTGTGCCACTACTGGGACCGGCATGTATGCGCTGGTAAGGGATTTGCCGCATCGCAGAAATATTGCCAAGGGGCCCGTGGCACGATGTGTCATCGACAGCATTAGCCCGGTATCCGCCGGAGGGCGTATCGCAAGTACAGCAACCAGCGCGGAGGCACCCACCACCAAAGTGCCCACGATCAAGTCTGTTCGCTCGATGAGACGCAGTACGGGCTGGCCTTCACGGCGTAGCTTGTCCATTTCGCGCCCCAGATACGCAACCAGCACCCCACACGCAAGGATCAGTGCGGGCAGCGACGACAGCGCCGCCAGCGACAGCAGAATCGGGACGGCCCATGCCTTCCGCCGACCACGTCCAGTCGCAAGCAGGGTCGCCGCAACCAGCAGCACAACGCCCAACATATAGTTGCGGTCGATAACGCCGTATTCAAATAAAAATAGATACGAAAAGGCAATCCCGATCCGTGTCATCCTGCTCAGTCGCTGGCAGTAGAGCACCATCCCCGCAGCCGCCACCGCACAGATCAGGTTCGGCAGCTTCATCCACTCGGGATTCCAGCTTAGGCGCGTGATGGCGTAGAGCAGCAAGTGCCATAGTGGAGGGTGGCTTTCGTAGTGGAGATTTCGAATCAGGTCGGAAAGCGATGAGCTATCGCGCGCGATCAGCCACGCCTGCGTCTCATCCCGCCAAAACGTATGGCGCAGCGTTGCCAGACACAGCAGAAGAGCGTCCAGCAAAAAAAGTCCGGTGCAAACCCATGTCTCCGGGTTTAGGCGCAGGCTTCGCCTCACGGACGGATTGCCCATCGGTTATGTCTCCTGCACTGCGCGTGTCGTTGTGGTGCCATGCTATTTGCTGCTATGCCGGAGGGGCGGCTTATATGCCGACGCTGCAGTCGGCGTCCGGCAGCTCGTCGCCAGAGTGCGCGTACAGATCGTAGGGTGTGCGGCGGTTGAACTTGTAGCGCTGACGAATCTCCCGGCCCACAATCAACCCAATTGCTAACGCCCCTAGCGCGGCAGAGACCCAGCCCACCGTCCGCAGCAAATGAGACTCTTCCGCCACGGAGTGCTCATTGCAGGCGAGTTGCTCTTCCTGTGCGCCGCCAGAGTCTTTCACCTCGCCAGACGTCTCGCAACGTTGGATCGTACTTCGGCAGCAACCGAGTTTTGGAAGGAACCTCATGCCTGCATAATACCGCAAGAGAGGGTTGGCCCGAATGTGAAATTCTGCGCAGAGGTACCGAAGTGGGAACCTGTGCCGGTCCTCCATTACTGCACGTCCACCTGCTCGAAGCCCAGCCCATACAGCTGCGCGGTCACCAGGTCGCGCGCATTCTTGCTCGCGGCGTCCAGGATGCCGTCCGTCCGCGCCATCTGCTGTATCTGCCCCTCCGCCTTGGCGTGGAGATCGGGCGAAAGCTCCTGCTCCTCCGCCACCAGCGTACCCGCCGCGTGCGAGTAGGCACGCGTACGCTGGTTGTCCAGCGCAGTCGAAAAGATCTGCGAGGCCGGCAGCGTCACATGGACGCCGTGCCCACCTGCGTCGATGCGCACATCCTCCAGCTTCACTTGAGCCAGATCCATGCCTGCACTCGACTCGCCATGCACCACCAGCAGCTCGCGCTCGCCGCCCGGCGCATGGCGAGTGGCTGCGGACGGATTGCCCTCCACCACCGTGTCCAGCGAGTACACCACCGTCTGCACCCGTCCCAGCCGATGGATCTTCGCAACCACATCCGGCGCTGTCGCCTCCGTGCTGGCGGCGCGCCCGGTAATCATCGTCACTATACGTCCCGCCGTGCCCGTCGTCGCGTGACGCGCAATTATGGCGAACGCCACCGCGCCCAGCACCAGCGTCAGCAGAAAGCTGAAGAACCTGCCGCCATAGGTCGGCCCTGAATAGTATTGAGTCGTCATCCCGGCTCCAAGTCTTTTCATCATAGCCCGGTTGCTATGACCCTGGCATAAACGAGCCCAGCCGGCGATGGGTCAGTTTGGGGCAAACTAACTGCCAGTTCAGATTGATCGGAACGGCTCGGCTTCTCAGGCTGCGGAAATCTCCCGCTTCTGTCTTTCCGGATTAGCAGGTGGCTTCAGCACCCTGAATAAGCCTCATAGAATCAAGGGGCATTAGCCCGGACTTTCTACCAGGATCGCCAATCATGCCTGTTCCGTAGCGGTGCGGAGGAATCTGTTTTAGCTTTTACGCGAAGCGTCAGGCACGGTACGAAGCGTCGAGAACGGCACGAAGTGCCACCCGGTAATCTCTGGCCGGTCGATGCCGTTCCGGTGAGCGTAGTTCACACTCTCCACAATCTGGTCCTTCAGCCACTCCCGCGTATGCGCTGCTGTATCCCGCAACTTCGGCACGCGGTCGATCACATCCAGCGCCAGGTTGAAGCGGTCGGTCTGGTTCAGGATCGCCAGCTCCAGCGGCGTATTGATGTTGCCTTTCTCCTTGTATCCGCGCACATGGATGTTCTCGTGGTTCTTGCGCCGGTAGGTCAGCTTGTGGATCAGGAACGCATACGCATGGAAGTTGAAGATCACCGGCTTGTCCACCGTAAACAGTGCGTCGAACTCCTTGTCGCTCAGTCCATGCGGATGCTCGCTCTCCGGCATCAGCTTGAACAGGTCCACCACATTGACGAAGCGAATCTTCACCTCCGGGCACCGCTCCCGCAGGATCGCTACGGCGGCCAGCGACTCCGACGTAGGAATGTCGCCCGCGCAGGCCATCACCACATCTGGCTCCGCGCCATCGTCGTTCGAGGCGAAATCCCAGATGCCAATCCCCTTGGTGCAATGGTCAATCGCCTGCTCCATGTTGAGGTACTGCAAGTGCAGCGCCTTGTCCGCGACGATCACATTCACATAGTCCACCGAGCGCAGGCAGTGGTCGCCCACCGACAGCAGGCAGTTCGCATCCGGCGGCAGATAGATGCGCGTAATCTCCGGGCTCTTGTTCGTCACCACATCCAGAAATCCCGGGTCCTGGTGGGTAAAGCCGTTGTGGTCCTGCCGCCACACCAGCGAGGTGATCAGCAGGTTCAGCGACGAGATCGGGTCCCGCCAGCGCAGCTCCAGCTTGCTCTTCTCCAGCCACTTCGCATGTTGGTTGAACATCGAGTCGATGATGTGGACGAATGCCTCGTAGCTGGAAAAGAATCCGTGCCGTCCCGTCAGCACATAGCCCTCGAACCACCCCTCCAGTGTGTGCTCGCTCAGCATCTCCATCACGCGTCCCGAGGTCGATAGAAAGCCCCCATCATCGTCCTCCGGCTTGCGCTCCTCCATCCATGTCTTGGGACTCGCCTGGTAGATCGCGTCCAATTTATTGGACGCCGTCTCATCCGGCCCGAAGACGCGGAAGCTCGTCATGTTCCGCAGCATCACATCGCGCAGCATATGCGCCAGCACGTCGGTCGATGACACCTCAATCTGTCCCGGCTTCTCCACCTTCACCGCGTAGTCGCGAAAATCCGGCATATCCAGCGGCTTCCTCAGTAGCCCGCCATTGGCGTGCGGATTCCCCGAGATGCGATGCGTCCCCGTCGGTGCCATCGCCGCAATCTCCGGCATCAACCTGCCCGCCTCGTCGAACAACTCCTCCGGCTTGTAACTCCGCATCCACTCCTCGACGATTTTGAGGTGCGCGGGATTCGTCACCGGATCGGGGATCGGAATCTGATGCGCCCGCCATGATCCTTCCAGCTTGTGCCCATCCAACTCCTTCGGACACGTCCATCCCTTGGGCGTGCGCAGGATAATCATCGGCCATCTCGGCCGCGCAGGTATCGCATTGGGATTCGCTCGCGCCGCTTCTCTCGCGCCCGCCTGGATCGCGCGAATCTCCAGAATGCACAGCTCCATCACCGCAGCCATCTTTTGGTGCATCGTTTCCGAATCGTCGCCCTCGACCACATACGGCGTATATCCCAGCCCGCGGAACAGCATCTCCAACTCTTCCGGCGGAATCCGCGCCAGAATCGTAGGGTTCGCAATCTTGTAACCATTTAAGTGCAGTATCGGTAGCACCGCGCCATCGCGCACAGGGTTCAGAAATTTATTGGAGTGCCAGCTCGTCGCCAGCGGTCCCGTCTCCGACTCGCCATCCCCTACCACCACTGTAACGATCAGCTCCGGGTTGTCGAACGCCGCGCCAAACCCATGCGACAGGCTGTACCCCAGCTCCCCGCCCTCGTGGATGGAGCCCGGAGTCTCCGGCGTGCAGTGGCTGCCAATCCCGCCGGGAAATGAGAACTGCTTGAAGAACTTCTGCATCCCCGCCGCGTCCTGGCTCTTGTCCGGATACACCTCCGAATACACGCCTTCGAGATAGCTATTGGACAAAGTCGCCGGCGCCCCATGCCCCGGCCCGGAAAGATAAATCAAATCCAGATCGTATTTCTTGATCAGCCGGTTCAGATGCACCCAGGTAAACGTCTGCCCAGGGTCCGATCCCCAGTGACCCAGCAGCCGGTTCTTGATGTGCTCCACCTTCAGCGGCTCGCGCAGCAGCGGGTTCGCCTGTAGGTACAGCATCCCCACGCACAGATAGTTGCACGCTCGCCAGTACGCATCCATCCGCCGTAACTCGTCCGCCATAAGCGGCTCTGTGCTCAAGGTCGTCGGTTCAATCTGTGTTGGATCACTCTGCAATGTGGAGACTTGGCCCATGGTTCCCTCCCGTGCGTTTCGCTGCGCTCGATGATGCCTTCCAAACTTCATGCCGTCATTCTGACTTGAAGAGTCAGAATCTCAGTAGTTGTTTCTCGGATTAGCGTGGGGTTTTAACCCCACGAATAAATAGCTCAAATAAATCCAGACTTCCCAGGCTGCTGAATAACTCCCGTTTTGTCTTTCGGAGGGAGCAGGGGGCTTCAGCCCCCTGTATAGGTTCGCAGAATTGAGGGGCTTTAGCCCCGGGTCTATCCTCATTGCGGCATTCAAGTTTCTTGAGCGCCGCCTAGGTAAAGTCAACGTACTTTTTCTCCAATCGGTCATACACCTTTATATTGGCCGCTTTATACCTATCCCAATCCTCACCATCTTTGAGTAGCTTGTGTTCCTCGTGCGTCACCGTACATGCCATTGCGTTGTAGATAATCGTCTTTATCTTGTCCGGCGAAGCCAACATATCTTTGATTACCTTTTTCTTAGGTCTGACGTGCTCAAAATTGACCTTAATCGACTGGCCTGCTTTGTCTGCCTCATACACAGACTGTGTGATAAATCTGGTGTCTTTCTTATTCCTTCCAGCCGCCTCAGAGGCCTTCCAAACTACAGTGTCGAGGAGTTGCTTCTTGTGTTTCTCCAAAATGTCCTTTGAATCGATAATTAAGGAAGCCGCAAGTATGAAGCTTCGCATCGCCTCGTGGTAGTTCCCCGGCTCCTTCCAAGGAGTTCTGTACAGTTCTTTCATTAGATGCCACCTTTTGCTGAAACAATCACACTAGCCTGTTAGTTCAATCTACGATGACCTTCCCTCGCCGATCTGTGCCGCGCGGCACATCTCCGCCACATGCTGCGCAATCATCCGGTCTTCCTCGGCGGGAACAAGGTACACCGCAATCGGCGAATCCTCATCGCTGACCTTGCGCACGCTCTGGCCAATCGCTGTATGCTCCAACTGGTTCGCTGCATAGTCCAGCTCTACGCCAAGCCCGCTCAGCCCGCCCGCAATCTCGCCACGCGTGGCCGCATCGTGCTCGCCAATTCCGCCGGTAAACACCAGCGCATCCGCACCATACAGCGCGATGAACCCCGCAATCGCCTTCACCACGCTGCGGCAAAAAACGCGAATCGCCAGCCCTGCCCGCGAATTCCCCTCCGCCGCCCGCTTGCGCAGCTCGCGCATGTCGTTCACTCCACCCAGCGCCTTCAGCCCCGCGTCGCCATCGATCATCCGCTCCACCGAATCCGCCGTCGCGCCCTCCCGCCGCATCAGGAACAGCACAACGCCGGGATCAAGGTCGCCCGTCCGCGTTCCCATCACCACGCCGCCCGTCGGCGTCATTCCCATGGTGTTGTCCACAGATTTGCCGTCGATGCATGCCGTCACGCTGCATCCGCTGCCCAGGTGCGCAATCACCATCCTCCGCGGAAACGCGATCCCATGCGCCTCTCGCAACTGCGTCACCACCGACTCGCACGATAGTCCATGGAATCCGTACCGCCGCACGCCCTCCCGCCGCACCGCGTAGGGCAGCGCATACACCGTCGCCTCCTCCGGCATCGTCTCGTGGAAGACCGTGTCGAAGCACGCAATGTGCGGCACATCCGCGAACTGCAGCATCATCTCGCCAATCATCGCCAGCGCCTCGGGATCGTGCAACGGAGCGAACTCGCATGCCTCGCGCAGCTTGGCCAACACCTCCACCGTCAGCCGCTGATGTCCCCGCAGATGCGCCCCCGGATGCACCACCCTGTAGCCCACCGCGTCGATCGCAGGCAGCCCATCCAGCCCCACCGCTCGCTCCACGATTGCGATGGCATCCTTCATCGAGCCGGGCTTCATCGCACCCAGCCTGCCGCTCAGGTCCTTCCCCGCCGCATCGCGAAACTCCAGCTTCTCCCGCCGTCCCCCAATGCCGCCCAGCTCGCCCGCATACAGCGTTCTGCTCTCTGCCGAGCCCTCACCCACCTCATGCATCGAGAACTTGATCGACGACGACCCGGGATTCAGCACCAGAATATCCATTCGTTCAGGCCACTCCGCGGCCACAACCAAACTACCACTCCCCGCGCCTGAACGGTCTCGAACGCTATCTTTTTCATCGTCCTCGCGATCCACGCCTGCCTTATCGACGCCTCACTCTCGCGTTCTCTCAAACCGCTGTACCGAATCCCTCCGCTGCGCGTACACTTCTTCAATGTTAACGTCCGTTGACCGGATACATATGAGAGCACTACTTCTATTCACACTGCTGAGTTTTTTAGGTTTGACGACTGAGGCCCAGGTCCACGAAGTAAAGAAGTTCTCGTTCGCACCGAAACAGCCTACATGGACATGGTCTGATCTATCCGGCTATTTTGAACAAGAGTCTCTGGCGCTAACGTCCGCAGGCGACTTCCTCGTGTTCTCAACTCGGCATAATGGCACATGGGAACTGTATCGTGTGCGCGGTTGGAACACAGAGAAGCCTGTCACGGACCACGTTGAGATGACAGGATACTTTTCCTCTCATGACCAACACGATCTTGAAAACGTGAATGTGAAAGTTTACATGGCTCCGAACAACGCCTACGCAGTATGTGTTGGAACTGCGGAATGGCTGAAGCGCGTTGGCGGAAAGGCAGTTGGCAAAGCCAGAACCACTAGCATCATCAAAGTCATTGATCTGAGCACCTTCAAAGTTGTAAATAGCACCCAGACCAGTGCGACTGAACCATATGAGTTCCAGTCTGTCGAGATGGACGGCGAAGGTCGAATCATGGTAATCAGCAACGCGTTCGGCGCAAAACAACATGGCGAGTTCATCCAACTCAATGTTCCCTCCCTCAGTGCGAGTCCAAAATGCTCCTACGATTTTACCGATACTCAACACATGGACCATCCGGTTCCAGACACGGTTGAAACGTGCGAGCAGGACTTAGGTCCCTTGACGCTCGAAGACTACTTCAAGAGGGCATCGCCCAACCCGCCAAGGTCACCGGGATTTACATGCAAAGACGCGACAGCTGAGTATTGCCCCGAGCCCGAAAGCTTTACCGTAGACGGCCTGTTCGGATTAGGCGTCCGGACAGAGGGACACGACAATATTCTTGGCAGCTGGGTGCAAACGCGCGCAACTGCAATTCTGTTTTCTAAGAGTAGTCATGCTGAAATCGGAGAGCTTGACTTGACTCATCAGCAGGCCCAATTGAAGCTAGCGACCGCGGACGGTAAAGACTATCTCCTCTCGCTCCTATCGGGATCAGAACTCACCGTTTATGAGCTTATCGACCCTGCCGCACGTAAAATGCCGTAGCTCTCGCTGACGGTCGTTCGACCCGCTCCCACAAAAGTCCCATCTCGTTCAACTCACAAAATTCCGCGCGGACAATCTACACTCTAATTATGTGCGGAATCGTCGGTTACATCGGCCCCAAGCCCCCCGTCCCCATAATCCTCAACGGCCTGCGCCGCCTGGAGTATCGCGGCTACGACTCAGCCGGCATCGCTGTCGCCGGTGGCCCGCACGGACTGGAGCTGCGACGCGCCCCCGGCAAGCTGTGCAACCTGGAAGCCGTCATCGCCGCCAGCCCCATCTCCGGCACCTTCGGCATCGGCCACACCCGCTGGGCCACGCACGGCCGCCCCACGGAGGAGAATGCACACCCGCATCGCGACGGCTCCGGAACCCTTGTCGTCGTCCACAACGGCATCGTCGAAAACTACCTCGCGCTGAAGGCCGAACTCATTGCCAAGGGCCACAAGTTCGTCTCGGAGACAGACACCGAGATCATCGCCCACCTCATCGAGAACGAGCTCAACCTCGCCGTCGATCAAGAGAACGAGGTAACCGTCGAGGCGAATGAAAGTGCCGCAGTCGTTAGCTCAGCCTCACGGCGCGAAGCGCGTCCGCCCGTGCGGCAAGCACTTCCCCTCGAGGAAGCCGTCCGCCGCGCCGTCAAGCGCCTTACCGGAGCCTTCGCCATCGGCGTCCTCTCAGCCAACGAGCCCAACAAGCTGGTCGCCGCGCGCTTTGGCCCGCCCGCCATCCTCGGCATCGGCGAGGGCGAATACTTCCTCGCATCCGACGTCCCAGGCATCCTGCATCACACCCGCAACATCCACTTCCTCGCCGACGGCGAACTCGCCATCCTCACGCCGGAAGGCATCGCCCTCACCGACTTCGACGCCAACCCCCTCCCACTCAAAATCCAGCGCATCGCATGGGACCCCATCCAGGCCGAAAAGTCCGGCTACAAGCACTTCATGCTTAAGGAGATCAACGAGCAGCCGCGGGCCGTCCGCGACACCATCCTGGGCCGCGTCTCCGCCGACACCGGCCACATCTTCCTCTCCGAGATGCAGCTCACCGACGCCGACCTCCGCGCCGCCACTCAGATCACCATCGCCGCCTGCGGCACCAGTTGGCACGCAGGCCTCGCCGGCAAGTTCATGATCGAGCGCCTCGCCCGCCTGCGCACCGAGGTCGATTACGCCAGCGAGTATCGTTACCGCTCGCCCATCGCCGACCCCGCCTCCATCGGCCTCCTCATCACCCAGTCCGGCGAGACGGCCGACACCATCGCCGCCCAGCGCGAGCTCCACGCCCTCGGCTCCCGCACCATCGCCATCTGCAACGTCGTCGGCGCAGCAGTCTCCCGCGAGGCCCAGGGAACCATCACCACCAACGCCGGGCCCGAGATCGGCGTCGCCAGCACCAAGGCCTTCACCGCCCAGCTCACCGCGCTCTTCCTGCTGGCGCTCCACATGGCGCAGCTCCGCGGCACCATCACCGACGCAGAATCCATCCAGCTCGTCGCCGAGCTCAACAAAATCCCCGGCAAGCTCGAAGAAGTTTTGCGTTCGGTGGACGACCAGTGCTTCAAACTGGCCAAGGTCTTCCATACCTCCAACGACTTCCTCTTCCTCGGCCGCGGCATCCACTACCCCATCGCCCTCGAAGGCGCGCTCAAGCTCAAGGAGATCTCCTACATCCACGCCGAAGGCTACCCCGCCGGCGAAATGAAGCACGGCCCCAACGCCCTCATCGACGAGACCCTCCCCGTAGTCGTCATCGCCACCAAGGACCCCGCCGACCCCACTAGCGTGCTGAAGTACGAGAAGACCCTCAGCAACATTCAGGAGGTCACCGCCCGCTCCGGCCGCGTCATCGCCATCGCCATCGAGGGCGACCGCCAGATCGGCCAGCTCGTCGAACACACCATCCACATCCCCCCCGCGCCAGAGCTGCTCCTCCCCATCCTCGAAGTCGTCCCCCTGCAACTCCTCGCCTACCACATCGCCGTCCGCCGCGGCTGCGACGTAGACCAGCCCCGCAACCTAGCCAAGAGCGTTACAGTGGAATAGATGTGAAGAGTGAACTTCTCAGGCCGTTATCTGTTTGGCCGACACGTCAGATCAAAATGTCGATAAGCCCGAGCATGTCTGTCAAAGTGCCAAAAGTGCTGTCATTCATTGAGAACCCAGAGCGATCACTTACGTTTGTAAATACTTTTCGCGCCCTACTCGAATTCGGAAAGCTAAGACAAATTGACTTCAATTACACGAATTGCGAAAAATTAGACCTTTGTGCTTCGGTCGTTCTCGATGTACTGGCGATCAGAGCAAAGAAGCAGCGATCATTCAGAAATCTCAAATTACGATTTTCAGGAACGTTTTCTGGTAAGCCTGAGATTGATATCATGTTGGCAAGCAGCGGAATGCTTAAACATTTGGGGGTTCCAGCAAATCTGCCACCAGAGCTTCTCGAACGATTGAGATTCTGTGAGTTAAGGCAGGGACGAGCATCTTCGCCAGAGGTCAGCTCTGAGACCGAATTAGCCGCATCCGATCTCGCCGAGTTCTTCGACCAATGTCTACTAGCTGAGGGCCATCGTCTCAAAAGGACATGGAAGGGAAATCTGATTCAGCTAATCACAGAAGTTCTGGACAACGCAGAGGAGCACGGTAGCGGAAACAAGATTTGGTACACAATCGGTTACTACAACAAGTTTGAGACTGAATCGGAAGGTGGTGAATGTCACATCGTCATCTTCAACTTTGGGGAATCAATTTATGATTCTTTGAACCGCGACGATACATCTGCAGACCTCAAGAAGCAGATCTCTGAGTTGGCGAGAGAACACCAACGTCGTGGTTACTTTGCTGTTCAAGTGGAAGATCTTGGCGTCCTCATTCCGATCTGGCAAGAGGAGTCGCTCTGGACCCTGTATGCCCTGCAAGAAGGCGTGAGTAGATTTCGGAACAAGCCTGAAGGAATAGATAGGGGGAACGGTACTGTAAAAATGATCGAATTCTTCTCTGAGCTCGCCTCTGGCGAGCCCCGAATGGCGCTGTTGTCGGGGAAAACGCACATATTGTTCGATGGAAGATATAAGATTACACCAGTAAACGTTGGTGGGGAGACGCGGAAAGTGATCGCATTCAACGATGCTAACGATCTCAACCAACGACCTGATGAACGTTATGTAAGGACACTCTCTAACCCATTCCCGGGCACGCTCGTCAGTCTCAGATTCCAACTTAAGCAGTCAGATTTATCTAACATCAAGGAAAAACTCGATGCAGATAGCACAGATCATCGACCTGAATGATGCGCGGACCACACCCGCTGCAAAGGTTTTTGCTGGTCGCGAGCGCGGCAGATATTGGCGCACGAAATTCAAACTGGACGAGTTGGATAACGGAACCGTTCCGATCCGAGTTTTGGTGCCTGAAGATATTTTGTCTCTGAACATCTCTTTCTTCTTGAACCTATTTGGTGACAGTATTCGAAAGTTGGGAAGAGAGAGATTCCGAGCACACTACATCTTTGAAAACGATCCGATCCTGACTCCTGTCATTGACCAAGGCATTGATCAGGCACTGAAAAGCTCTAGTGCGCTACCAGCATAGTATGGATGCGAATCAACTCATCACGGCGTGTGTCAGTTGCTGTCAAACGGTTATGGCAACAGGAGGAAGCGGGGAAACCCTCAAGACAATTCTGTCAGTCCTGGCAGTGCCTCTCAGTGTGTTGACATTTTGGTTAGGTTACCGGCAGCGAGAGTATGAGCGTCGTCGCTCGTACTATCAAGACGTGGTGATTGACGTTATGCTGCCGGACATCATCGATACTTTCGATCTGATAAGCGAAGAATTGACAAATGCAGGTAGAGATGGGCTGGCGGGAATTTCATCAAACCGGAAATCAATGCCACGTAGTTGTAGTATTGCGCTATCTAAATTCGCTGATACGATCTTCAAACTTCAAGATAGGATCGTTCAACGGGTTGCAATCTTTGATGAGCCGCTTGTGGATAAAGTACGCAATGCATTTCAGGAAATACAAGATGATCTGACAGGTTGGTTCGAGGATGTTGGACTGCACAAACGACGGGATACGATTGAAATTGATCCGCTATTGAAAAAGCATCAACGAATCCTCATACGCATGCTTTACCAATGCAAAATGCGCTCTTTCTAGGCGAGGGGCGGGTGGGCGGGTGGCCCACCCTTCACTAACCTCAAAAGTTCGGGTGCCCCATCCTTCGCGCCGTTTGCGAACGGGGTCCCCGGCCAGCGTGCTGGCTGGGGCGGGAAGGGTGGGATGTAAGACGCTCGGACCTCCGCGCAACCTCGGACTCCTGCGTCAACCGCCAACCCCCGCAAGGGCCCGCGTTCTTGTGCCCCAACATATCCCTGTTTTGTTAAGGGCACGGCTTTAGCCGTGCCATAAAAGCCCGGGTCGAAGACCCGCACCGCACTGCCGTAGGCCGGAGTGCAGCGCGTAGCGCGCAACGACTGAATTGCCTTCCTCCCGCCCGCGCTTCCGCCACCCCACTCCCGCCCTTACGCCCACTCTTTGCCGAGGGCGTCCAGTCCGGACGCAGCAAGGTCCTGCGGCGTCATCGCCGGATGCAGCTCAACCTTGGCGTTGAACAGCAGAAACCACGGCTCGGCAAACGCGGGTATCTGCG
Source organism: uncultured Granulicella sp. (assembly GCA_903932155.1). Taxonomy (GTDB): domain Bacteria; phylum Acidobacteriota; class Terriglobia; order Terriglobales; family Acidobacteriaceae; genus Edaphobacter. Next base: position 18,383 of record CAIZFH010000221.1, read on the forward strand.
ACGCATCCTTCAGGTCCACAATCAGAATGCCCGACCGCTGCCCGTGGTACTCGCTAAAGTACGCCGCCTCAGGCTTCTGCTGCGCAAGGATACGTTGCATCTTGGCTCCCACGGAACCATCCTTGGCTGCGGCGTTGAACACATCATTGGGGAAGTAAACGTGCAGTATCATGCGCATAGATCTCTCCTATCGCCGCTCGTACTGTCGGCGAACAAATCTAAATTTGGCCCGTGTAAGGCAGAAGCTACGCCGATCACGGGAACGCCGTCAAGGCGGGTGGGCGGGTGGCCCACATCTGACACCCTCCCCAAATTGGGTGCCCCACATCTCGCTTTTGAGATGTGGGATCGGACTTCCGTGCAACCTCGGACACCTGCGTCAACCGCCAACCCCCGGAAGGGCCCGCATTTTTGCGGGCCATAAACGCCCTTGTTTTGTTAAGGGCACGGCTTTAGCCGTGCCATAAAAGCCGGGTCGAAGACCCGCACCGCACTGCCGTAGGCCGGAGTGCAGCGCGCAGCCGGAACGACTGAATCGCCTTCCTTCCCCCGCCGCCAATCACCCGCGCTAGAATGTCCCTGATGAGCAAAGCTAACCAACTCGACCCGCTTGCTCCGCGCCCCAACCTCGACTTCAGCAAAGGCGTACGAGGCAAGTACGCGAATCTCCTAAAGCAGGGGACAAACGTCGTCCTCATCGCGCCTGACCTGCTCGATACCTTCCCCGACTCCGCGTCCGTCAACGAAGCCCTGCGCGGCCTGAAGAAGATCGCCGCCCGCTCCATCCGCCCCGCGCCCCGCTCCCGCAAGACCGCCTCCACCTCGCAATAAAATTCACCTAGCGCCTGGCACCCAGCCCCTAGCACCCAGAAAATCCTTGTCAAGAGTCTCGAACCTTCAAATTCCCCATAACCCTTTCCATATCATCCATATAAAAGTTCAAAATACTTGGCATAGTAGTTATGCTCCACCGCGTATACTTAAAGTAGGAATCGAGAAAAGAGAAGCCCGGCATACAGTCGGGCCTTTTCATTTAAGCCGCAAAACGGCGAAAGGATCGACCCGGATGCATATACCACCCCCCCATATGCCGTATACCACCGGTACATATACTTTACCCTTTGTTTTGATTGTTTTACGAAAACAGGGGAGGGGGGGGTACCACCCATGAACTATCGATCCACAACATCTACCGGTCAGGCTTACCGCGTCACTTGGCCCACCACATCGGTTCCGCCGGCCAGCGGCTTCTCCACCACATGCCACAGGTCGCCCGCCTCGTCCGCGACCACAGCCAGCACGGGAACCTCGATGCGCGTTCCGCTGCGGGAAACCGCATGCAGCACGCCCACGTCGCCCACCGCAAATTCCGTGCGGTCCAGCGACATCCGCCAGCGCACCACCAAGCCCTCGCGAGACTCCAGGCGAATGTCCGTCACCACTGCGGAAAATTCGCTCGCTTCGTTCATTGCGATCCGCCATGCAGCAGCGCTTCCATCTCCCGTTTGCTGCCCACAATCAGTGGCGTGCGCTGATGAATCCCCTCCGGCTTGATGTCCAGAATGCGTCCCTTGCCGCTGGACGCCATTCCGCCAGCCTGCTCCGCGATAAAGGCCAGCGGATTCGCCTCATACATCAGCCGCAGCTTTCCAGCGGGCTGCTCCAGCGTCGGCGGATACAGAAACACGCCGCCCTTCAGCAGCGTGCGGTGAAAGTCCGCAACCAGGCTGCCAATGTAGCGCGAGCTGTACTGACGGCCCAGCGCGCCCGATCGCAATTGGTCAATGTACTCGCGGTACTCCTTCGGCCAGGTTGCCGCGTTGGACTCGTTCACGCTGTAGTAGCTTCCCTGTTCGGGCATCCTCATGTTCTCGTTGGTCAGCACATACGCGCCAATCGTCGGATCCAGCGTAAATGCGTGCGCGCCGTGCCCCGTCGTATACACCAGCACTGTCGACGGCCCGTACACCACATAGCCCGCTGCAACCTGCGCATGTCCCGGTTGCAGAATGGATGCCTGCAAGTCGCCCTCAGACGCGGGAAGCCTGCGCAGCACGCTGAAGATGGTGCCCACGTTCACGTTCACGTCGATGTTGGAAGAGCCGTCCAGCGGATCGAAGACGATGATGTACTTGCCTGTCTCCACCGAACGGTCGAAGGTCACAGGCTCTTCGTCTTCTTCACTCACCAGCGCGGCAACCGAATCGCGCAGGCCGAGGCAGTGCAGCAACGCCAGATTGGCGTACACGTCCAGCTTCTGCTGTTGCTCACCCTGCACGTTGGTCTGCCCAAACGCGCCCAGTGCGTCGTTCAGTCCGGCGGTGCGAATCTTCGCCTCCACCATCTTGGTCGCCAGCGTAATGCCGCTCAGCAGCCAGCTAAATCGCCCGCTCGCCTCGCTGATCTCCTGCTGCTGTTGCAGAATGTGTTGCTGCACCGTCGTAATCACTTTTTCGCTCTCCCCCACTCAACCCGCAAGCTTCTGTCTTCCGCCTGCTTTGTTCTCGATCGGGCCCACTCCTGTAAATCGTTGTTGCCCGTTACGTCAGGTCGTCCGTGTCGAACGGCGTTACCTTGCGGCCCAGTGCGCTCATATCGTGCCGTCCGCCGACCAGCCCTTCCACCACGGCGTTCAGCTCTTCTTCCGATTCAGCCTCTGCTGTGGCTACCAGCTCACCCAACGCCTCGGGTGCTTGCAGGCTCTCCAGTAGCACCGTGCAATGTGCTATGGCCGTGTGGTCCAGCCCAAGTCCTTCAGGCGTCTTGGCCTTGATGCCGACCTCGCCGGGTTTGACTCCCAGCAACTGCGCAACCCGCTCGCGCAACTCGCCGGCAATGGGCGCAATCTTCGGCTGAGCCATCACCAGCACCGTGTCGATGTTGACGATGCGATAGCCCGCGGTCGCTACCTCTTCCAGGGCCGTCTGCAGAAATACGCTGGAGTCCGCGCCCTTCCAGCGCGGATCGTTGGGCGGAAAGAAACTGCCAATGTCGCCCGCCGACACCGCGCCCAGCAGCGCGTCCGTGATTGCATGAAGCAGCACATCGCCATCGGAGTGGCCGGCAAGTCCCTCTGCATGCTCGACCGCCAGCCCGCCAAGCATCAGCGGAACGCCCGCCTGGAATACATGCGAGTCAAACCCGTATCCGATCCGCATACTCATCGATTCGCCCCCTCGGAGGATACGACCGCGGCCGTTCGTAGAAAGAACTCGGCCAGCTCCAAATCTCCCGGCTGCGTGATCTTGAGGTTCCTGGGCGAGCCCGCAACCACAGCAACCTCGATGCCCGCGCGCTCCAGTAGGCTGGACTCGTCGGTACCCGTGAACTCGTCCGCGGCCGCCTCGGCAAACACGCGCCGCAGCAGTCCGCAGCGCGCGCCCTGTGGAGTCTGCGCCTGCACAATCCGCTCCCGCGGAATGGTCGCAGTCACAATGGCGCCATGCGCCGTCCGCTCCACCTGTTTGATCGTATCCACTGCCGGAAGACCCACAATCGCCGCGCCGTATTCCGCAACCGCATCGATCGTGCGCTCGATGGTGCCTGCATCGATCAGTGGCCGCGCCGCATCGTGTACCAGCACCACGTCGTCGTCGCTGCAGCCGTTCTCGGCGACGAGTAGGGCCAGTGCGTTGCTCACCGACTGCTGCCGCTGGTCGCCGCCTTCCACCACATGCACCTTGTCGCCCAGTCCGAACTCCATCAACTGCGTACGAACACGCTCCATCTCTGTCCCGCGCACCGCGACATACAGCCCCGCCACTCGCTCCACCGCGAGAAATGCGCGCAGGCAATGCACCAGCACAGGAACGCCGGCAATGGTTAGAAACTGCTTTGGAGTGGACGCGCCGCCCATGGACATCCTGGTCCCAATCCCTGCTGCCGGAAGAATCACGAATACTCGCATAGCCCACGAAGTATAACAAGATAGGCACGACTTGAGCCGCAAATATGCAAGCAACCACCTCTACAAGGCGACGCAAAGTACCATTAAGTACCATGGCAAACTCCATGCCCGCGCTGGACCGCAGCCACATCCGCCCTGGTGACCGCATCTGCGCCGCCGTCTCTGGAGGCGCGGACTCGGTCGCCCTGCTGCTGCTGCTGCATGCCACCAACTCCCAGCCGCGCAACGCGCTCGGCGTAGGACTGTCCGCGGTCCACGTCCACCACGGTCTGCGTGTAGAGGAAGCCGACGGCGACCTCGCCTTCGTCGAGTCACTCTGCCAGCGCCTCGAAATCCCCCTGCACATCCACCGCGCCGACGTCCCCGGCCGCATCGCCCACGCCCGCAAGCGAGGCCAGCCAGAGACCATCGAGGAGGCAGCGCGCGCCGTACGCTACGCCTTCTTTGAACAGCTCATCGCCGAGGGCCACACCGACTCCATGCTCACCGCGCACACCCTCGACGATCAGGCCGAGACCGTTCTGATGAAGCTTCTCCGCGGAGCATGGACCGAAGGGCTGAGCGGAATCTACCCGGTCGTCCTCGTCCCACACGCGACCCATCCCGGCAAGATTCTCCGCCCGCTGCTCGGCGCCCGACGCGCCGAGCTGGAAGACTATCTCCGCGCCCACAACCAGACCTGGCGCACGGACTCCACCAACACCGATCAGGCCTTCACTCGCAACCGCGTCCGCCATTCTGTTCTGCCCCTCTTGCGCGGTGAGAATCCTTCCATCGATCAGACCCTGGCCAATCTGGCCGAGTTGGCGCGTGACGATGAAGAGCGGTGGCAGTCCGAACTCAGCCGCATCCTGCCCCAATTGCTGCTGCCGGGCCAGCCGGTCCGCGGAGGCGGACGAGGAGTCAGCACCGCGCCCGGCCAATCCAACTCCGTCGCGCTGGAGATCGACCGCCTGCGTGCGCTCGATCCCGCGTTGCGCCGCCGCGTCGTGCGCGCAGCCGCGCGTCAGCTCGGTGTACGCATCAGCTTCGACGAGACAGCCCGCCTCCTCATCCTCGCCGGCCTCTCCCCAAAGTCTGACCCTGCCGTTGTCGCGCACAGCAGCACCACTCTCCAACTCGCTGGACAGTTGCGCGCCCAGCGGTCCCTGCGCGAACTGCGCCTCTTCCGCGAGGCTCCGCCAAAGGATCCAAGGAGCGCCGAGCCACTATGACCTCCTGGGACGCTTACCAGGAAGTTGGCGAGAGCCCCGCCGTGTGGTTCAGAGAAGCCTCTTAATATGCTACTTATAGGTCATATCAGTACATACCTTAGTATGGTTCTCTCTGCTTCAGCCCTATTAATGCGTCATTGCGCCTTCACTCAGAGTAGAATCCATTTATCTGACGCGGTATGTCGCCGGATCGGGTTGTCGACTCTTGCCGAACAACTGGAACCCTACCGTCCGCAGGCGCGTCTAATAAACAGCAGGTTTCGGCGCACCAGTGCCGTCCTGCCGGGTCGATGGCCACACCGTAGTGGCGCTCCAACAGAGTGCTTCAGGCCGGAAGGATGAGGAAACGCGATTGAATTCGACCGTCAAGCAGTTGGTTATATGGGTGTTCCTGATTACGGGCGTCATCTGCCTGTGGACCTTTGTCGTTAAAAATGTGGGCGCTCCCAAGGAGGCCACCGTCACCTTCACCGACCTGTTGGCCAAAGCCAGCGACGGTAAGGTGGCAGACGTCACCATCGACGGCCAGACTCTGGTGGGCCACTACACCAATAAGGACCAGTTCCACACCAACGTTCCGGCCAACTATCCCAACCTGTACGACGTGCTCAGCAGTCACGGCGTCAACATCACCATCAAGGATCCGAACTCCAACGCCTGGGTATCCGCGCTCATCAACATCGCACCCTTTATTCTCCTGCTTGGCTTGTGGTTCTTCCTTCTGCGCCAGATGCAGTCCGGCGGCAACAAGGCCATGAGCTTCGGCAAATCCCGCGCACGCCTGCTCTCCATGCAGCAGAAAAAGATCACCTTCAAGGACGTCGCCGGTGTCGATGAAGCCAAGGAAGAGCTGAAAGAGATCATCGAGTTCCTGCGCGAAGCACAGAAGTTCCAGCGCCTGGGCGGCCGCATTCCCAAGGGCGTCCTGCTGGTCGGGCCTCCGGGAACCGGCAAGACGCTGTTGGCCCGCGCCGTCGCAGGCGAGGCTAATGTTCCGTTCTTTAGTATTTCAGGCTCCGACTTCGTCGAGATGTTCGTCGGCGTCGGTGCAAGCCGCGTGCGCGACCTCTTCGAGCAAGGCAAGAAGAACGCCCCCTGCATCATCTTCATCGACGAGATTGACGCGGTTGGCCGTCACCGTGGCGCGGGTCTTGGCGGCGGACACGACGAACGCGAGCAGACCCTCAACCAGCTCCTCGTCGAGATGGACGGTTTCGAGTCCAACGACGGCGTCATCCTCATCGCCGCCACCAACCGGCCCGATGTGCTCGATCCCGCACTCCTTCGCCCCGGCCGCTTCGACCGCCGCGTAGTCGTCGATCGCCCAGACATCCGTGGCCGTGAAGAGGTTCTTGTAGTCCACTGCAAGAAGGTTCCCATGGCCGAGGACGTCAATCTCAATATCCTCGCCCGCGGAACTCCGGGCTTCTCCGGCGCCGACCTTGCCAACATGGTCAACGAGGCTGCCCTCACCGCTGCCCGTTACAACCGCAAGTCAGTGCATATGTTCGACTTCGAGGTAGCCAAGGACAAGGTCCTGATGGGTGCCGAGCGCAAATCCATGCTGCTCTCCGACGACGACAAGAAGGATACGGCCTATCACGAGGCCGGCCACGTCCTGGTCGCCGCCAAGCGAAACCACTCTGACCCGCTGCACAAGGTCACCATCATACCGCGTGGTATGGCTCTCGGTGTCACCATGCACCTGCCGGAGGAAGACAAGCACACCGTGACCAAGGACTATCTGGACACGCAGCTCGCCATCCTGATGGGTGGACGCTGCGCCGAAGAGATCTTCATGCACCGCAAGACCACCGGAGCAGGCAACGACATCGTCCGCGCCACCGAGCTCGCCCGCAAGATGGTCTGCGAGTACGGCATGAGCGACCTCGGTCCGCTCACCTACGGCAAGAAGGAGCAGGAGGTATTCCTCGGCCGCGACATCGCCCAGTCGCGCGATTACTCCGACGACACCGCCAAGCAAATCGACGTGGCCGTGCGCGCCTTCGTCGATGAGGGCTACCGCTCGGCCTACAAGATCCTCGAGGAGAACGCCGACATCATGCACCGCATGGCGGCCGCACTGCTGGAACGCGAGACCCTCGACCGGGCCGAGATCGACCTTATCATCGCGGGCCAGGAGCTGCCACCCTTCAAGTCGCCCCTCGCGTTCGCGGAACCAGGCCCAGGCGAAGGCCAGAAGGTCATCAAGCCGGAGGCGGGACGAAAGCCTGGATTCGGCGAAGGCCGTCCCAGCCCCGCATAGATCCATTCCAAACCCGATAACATGAGGCGGCCTTCGGGTCGCCTTTTTATTGAACCCGTAACGCCTCCCAAGCATTGAATAAGTGGGCACATTGCAAAGACAACCGACTGAAAGCCCATCTCGCAGTGCGACAATAGAACCACCTCGAATGCGCATCCTGTCACCAATTGCGGCGCGCCGTCTCTTCTGCCTGGTCCCCCTGACCTTTGCGTTCCTGCTCACCGGTTGTGGCTATCACATCGCGGGCTCGGCCACCCACATTCCCGGCAACGTACGCAGCATCTCCGTACCCGTCTTTACCACCCATTCCCAGGCCTACCACACCGAGATGGCGCTCACGCAGGCCGTCGTCCGCGAGTTGGACACGCGCACACGCTACCGCGTTCTTGCCAGCAGTGGCACCGACGCAGACGCCGTCCTCAGCGGCACCATTCTCACCCAAACCTCCGTCCCGCTTACCTACGATTCCACCAGCGGCGAGACCTCCAGCTACCTGGTCACCATCACCGTCAAGGTGGTGCTTACCGCACGCGACGGCCGCGTACTCTACCAGAACGACGCCCTCGCCTACCGCGAGCAGTACCAGTCTACGCAGGACCTCAACGGCTTCTTGCGCGAGGACCCCGCAGCCGTCAACCGCCTCGCTCGCAGCTTTGCCCACGCCGTGGTCGACGATATGCTGGAGTCCTTCTGATGCCCGCGCCCTTACTCAAGTCCTTTGCGTCGTCAGACCGCTTCCTCGCGGAGATCGCCTCATCCGCGACCCTGCGTCCCGGCTACGTCCTGCTGGGCGACGAGGCATTCCTCTACCAGCGTTGCCGCCAGGGAGTACTAGCCGCGCTGGCGCCCGAAGAGGCCCGCGACTTCTCGCTCCACGACTTCGACCTCGCCGATACTCCCATCTTCGAGGTGCTCGACTGCGCGCAGACCCCATCGCTGATGGCGCCCTTCCAGATCCTCTTCGTCCGCAACCTCAAGCTGCTCTATGGCCGCGGCACGAAGAAGGCTGAGTTCGCCGCCATCGATGCTTACTTCCGCTCGCCCAATCCGCAGGCCGTCCTGCTCTTCGTCGCAGACCACCTGCGCATCCCCACCGACCTGCGCAAGATGGACTATCAGGATAAGGAGCGCTACGACCGCATCCGCGAGACGCTGGGCGAATGGTGCGGCATGGTGGAGCTGGCCCGCGTGGCGGAGTCCGATGCCGTCCGCTGGGTCACGCTGGAGGCCGAGGCGCGCGGCATCCGCTTCGATCCTGACGCCGCCCGCGAACTGGTCGACGCACTCGGCGCGGACATGATGCTCGTCGCCAGCGAAATGGAAAAGCTCTGCCTCTATGTCTCCGCCCGCGAGCACCACATCACCCTCGGCGATGTTGAGACCATGGTTCTCGCCGCCAAGCAGCGATCGTTATATGAACTGACCGACGCGATATCGCAACACGACCGCACACGCGCGCTGCTGCTGCTGCACGGCCTGCTTAACGCCTCCGACGGAGGCGAGGACGCGGCCATCGGACACCTCTATATGCTGGCACGCACCTTCCGCCAGATGCTCATCATCCTGGAGAAGAACGTGCGCGACTCGCGTGCCATTTGGGCGGTGCTGTGGCAGGGATTCCGCATGCCGCCCTTCGCCGCCGAAGACCTCATCCGCCAGGCCCGCCGCTATAAATCCCGCCGCGAACTCACCCGCGCCCTCCGCCTCGTCGCCAAGGCCGACCTCGAACTCCGCAGCTCCCCCGCAAACAAGCTCCTCGTCCTCGAACGCCTCATCCTCGCCCTCGCCGCCGAACCCACCCACCCCACCTACACCCCCATCCACCAATTCGCCATGGAACTCTAGTACGAAACCAGAGATTGGGACATGCAGCACTGACAAATCGCCATCAGAAATCCATGGATCAGTCGCCTCAACACCCGGCCACTGCTGTGATAACACCACAAGTAATTGTAAAAGTGCATGCCCCAGCAGTCTTGGTTCC
>CAIZFH010000222.1 GCA_903932155.1 uncultured Granulicella sp.
ATCCCTTTTACTATCTGCCGTAAGGTAATCCACACGGGAGCGGCGTATCTTAAGCGAATGCGCATGTCGGTTCTCGCCTCCGGATCGAAGGGCAACTCGACGGTGATTGCCAGCGCCGAGACGCGCGTGCTGGTGGATGCGGGGCTAAGCTGCCGCGAGTTGCTGAAGCGCATGGCGATGGCCAACGAAGATCCCACCGCTCTAGATGCCATCCTCATCACGCACGAGCATTCGGACCATGTGGCGGGCCTGTCGGTGCTGGCGCGCAGGCTGCGCATTCCGGTGTACTTCAGCGAGCCGACGCACCGTGCCTGGGTGCGGCAGATGACTCCGCGAACCACCATGACCTACGCCAAGTGGCTGGAACATATGCAGAAGGAGAAGGAGGCGCGCGCCGCGCTGGATGCGATAGAGACTGCCGATCCGGAGTTGGGTGAGCTGTCCGACTCGATCCAGATTGCAGCCGCAATCGCGGAGGATGAAGAGGAAGCTGCGCCGGAGGCTGCGATCAGACGCGACCAGGCCAGCCTGCCTGCGGTGGAGTACTTCCAGCCGGGGACGAGCTTCTGCATCGGCGACCTGACGATTGCGCCCTTCACCACGCCGCACGATGCGGCCGATCCCTGTGGTTTTGTCTTCGAGTCGGTCACGGAATCGATCCGCATGGCGATTGCCACCGACCTGGGCTATGTGCCGCCCAACGTCAAGCGCGCGCTGGAGCGGATTGACGTGCTTTTGCTGGAATCCAACCACGACCTGGAGATGCTGAAGGACGGACCCTACCCGTGGGCGGTGAAGCAGCGCGTGCTCTCCCGCGTCGGGCATCTCTCGAACAACGCAACGGCCGAGTTCCTGGCGCGGGACTACGACGGCAACGCAGCGTATATTGTTCTGGGACATCTGTCGGAGACGAACAATGTGCCGGAACTGGCGCTACTATCGGCTGAAGAGGCGATTCGGGATCGGGGGAAGCTATTGGGTAACCGGGTGCTGCTGGCACATCAATCGGAACCGCTTGCTTCCATCTGTCTATAACCTATTTTGAATCAATATATTGAAGAAGAAGACGATGGTGTACTGGTTGCAACACAATTTGTAGCGGTTGTAACAGAATCCGTGCAATCCGTTCTTTTGTGCGTTAAGCACTATCAAATCAAGTAAAATGAACTCTATACAACTATGGTAACTTTCCCTTCACGAAGTACCAGATCGCGCCGTGTGACCGAACTTCACTGCACCGACCCGGTCATTGGAGACATCCTCGCCGGCTGGCGCTATGACATCTCCGGCCTGTCTCCCGCAATGCGCAAGGACTACGATCATCACCTTACAGAGTGCGCGCAGTGCCGTCGCCGTCAGCATCTGGCGCGCACCATCGATGTGCTGTTGATCTCGGTCAGTTCGCTGTCCATCCTCGCGTTTCTGCTGGCCGCGGCTGTGCTGCACTACATAGAGGCCATTGCCCACCTGGGCACCAGCCTGCACGGCCACCTGTACCACACGCCGATTACCATCTCGCTACAGGCGACTGCTATCGCGGGATTGGCAATCTCGATGCTGCTGTGGATATTGGTTGCCATTGCAACGCCGATTCCTGGTCTGGTTACAGACGCAATCCAGCGCATCCCGCCCCATATTCGCCAACGCATCATGAAAAATGCCGCCTGATCCTTCCCGTTCTCCGTTACTAGTTCTCCGTTTGGGGTGGCAATTCCGCATGGGAGTTGTCGCCTATTGTTGCGGCTATCTTCCACGGACAACCAAATACGAACAACGTGCATCACAAGACGCTGGCCGCGAAAATGCGATAGCGTAAATACATCTTTATGTCATCCACGCAATCGCATCCCGAAGGCGAATTTATTCCAACCGACGATTCCACTATCCCGATTGAGGGATACGCTCCGCCTGAGGCCTACTCGCCCGAGCAGGCGCGGCGGCGGCGCGAGTTCAGCGTATGGGACCCGCGTTCGGCTCCTGGAACCTACCTGCTGCTGGCCATCAACATTGCGGTCTACTTGTGGATGGTGACGCATGGAGTAAGCCCGAAAGATCCCAATGAGAATGACCTGCTCCGCTATGGTGCCAATGTTACCTGGCTGGTATTGCATGGCCAGTGGTATCGCCTGCTGACTGCGACGTTCGTGCATGTAGGACTGCTCCATCTGGCCACCAACATGTGGTGCCTGTGGAACCTGGGCATGCTGGGCGAACCGCTGATTGGCCCCTATGGAATGGTTGCCGTCTACATGATTACGGGGATAGCGGGAAACCTTCTGAGCATGGGTTACAACATCTACTACGACCTGTGGTTCCACGATCCGAGCTCGTTATTCCAAGTTGGCGCGGGAGCCTCGGGAGCGGTTTTTGGCATAGCCGGCATTCTGATTGTGCTACTCAGCAATCGCCAACTGCCATTTCCCTGGGAGGAGTTGCGCCGGTTACGCAGCAGCGTGGTCAAGTTCGCCGCCATCAACCTGGTCATAGGAATCAGCACAATTGTTGTCAACGTGGGCATCCGCATCGACAATTCAGCGCACATTGGCGGCTTTCTGAGCGGTCTGGCGCTGGGCGTCCCGTTGATCCCGCGCATGACCTCTGGCCGCGAACGCTACCTGAGGCGGCAGAAGATCACCTTCGCGGCTGCCTGTCTGATCCTGTCTCTGTTTGGCTACGCGATCGCCAGCCGGTTGTAAAACAGTGGGTAGTGAGTAGTTGGTAGTGGGTAGTAGAGACGCAGCCACAGTGCTATGCAATCCAAGACCGTGCTAGTTGAATTACTAACCACTAACCACTGCTTCTCTAAACCAGCGTGGTTTGGGCGAACTTGCGCACCATGGCCAGCAGCAGCTTGCGGTCGTTCTCCGAGAGCCGCGCCGAATAGCGCTGGATCTGGGTGAGAAAGCGAATCTCTTCTTCGCCCAGATGCAGCGAGGACATCTCCTGGCTGACGGCTTGATCGGAGAAAAACTGGGCGAGTTGGATGTCCAGCGCAAAGGCGATCTTCTGCAGCGTCTCCAGCGAGGGCACCGTGTGACCGTTCTCGACCCGCGACAGATAGCAGCGAAGCAGCCCTGTGCGCTTCTCGATGTCTCCCTGCGACATGCCTTTTTGCAGACGATAGGTGCGGATCGTGGCCCCAATGTTCATTGCGACGGGTGCGACGGGCGGGATGCTATTCAGCGGTGTCGGAAGTGTTTGCATATCTGCCATTAGCCACAAAGTAAACATCGGAACGGATGAGGTCAATGGCTAATTTGTGTATTGCATCGATATGCGTACCTGCCAAGGTTCGCGGGGAGCCAGTTAGAGGACATCTGTTGAAGCTCTACTTTAAGCTCATGCCTGTGTTGAACCGGTAAAGATATTAACAGATAAGTTATTAGCGAGTCAGGTATGAGTTGCAGGTCACAGCATGAAAACAAAGACGATCTCGCTGACAGCTGACTTGACCATGTCAACCGCATGAACTTTAAATCAGTTGGTACCCCTCCCCCTACACCCCCCCCAGGGTACTTTTCGCAAAGTATTCAAAGCAAAGATTAAAGTATATGTACCGGTGGTATACGACCCCGGCGGCTGTGCGGCACCCATGGAGGGAACCGTTAAAAGCAAAAACCCGGTGCGATGCCGGGCTTTGTATCTTAACTAACTACCTTAATTATACGCCGAGGAGCATAACTACTATGCCAACTATTTTTGCGAGCGAAGTGGTTGATAAGGTGTTGGTTAGAGGGATTTCCAGAGCTCGAGAGTCTTGACAGGAAAAACAGTGGATAGTGGGTAGTGGGTAGTGAAGGACAGGAAACGGCAGGGCAGGGGCAAGATCCGGGGCAAGACCCCCGCTCCCTCCGGAAGACGAAGACATGAGAATTCCGCAGCGAGTGAAGCCCTAGAATCTTGAACCTAAAACATCTATCCCATGTACATACCGCCGTTGACGTCGAGCGTGTGGCCGGTGATGAAGCCGGCCTCTTCGGAGGCGAGGAATGCGACCGCGGCTGCGACCTCGCGGTCGGTGCCGGCGCGTGCCAGGGGGATCTGCGAGGTCATGGCGGTGCGCTGGGCATCGGTCAAAATAGCAGTCATTGCGGTCTCGATATATCCGGGGGCGACGGCGTTGACGGTGATGGTACGGCTGGCCAGCTCGCGCGCCAGCGACCGGGTGAGGCCGATGAGGCCAGCCTTGGACGCGGCGTAGTTGGCCTGGCCAGCCTGGCCGGTCTCGCCGACCACCGAAGTGATGTTGATGATGCGCCCCCAGCGCGCCTTCAGCATGGAACCCATGACGGCCTGGGTCATGAGGAAGGCCCCGGTGAGGTTGGTGGCGAGCACATCGTCCCAGTCTTTGCGCTTCATGCGCAGGGTGAGGGTGTCGCGGGTAATGCCCGCGTTGTTGACCAGGATATCCACCTTGCCGAGCTTGGCGATAACGGCCCTGGCACAGGCCTGAATGGATTCTTCACTGCTGAGGTCGAGCGCAAAGATATGCGCGGACCCGGCAAACGGCTCTGTAACGCCGGCGCTGGCAGCCCCGCCGCAGATGGCTGCTGCGTCGTCCATCTCGCCCGCCGCCTCAGCTGCCCGACTTGCGGCACCATTGATTTCGTCGGCGACCTCAGCCAGCTTTACCTCATTGCGCGCACAAAGTGCCACGGTGGCGCCCGCCTCGGCCAATGCCAGCGCACACGCTCGCCCAATGCCCTGTGATGCTCCCGTTACCAACGCAACCCGACCTGCCAATGTGCTCATCTGTCTTCCTTCCGACTAACCGCCTCATTATACGAATCCAATACGATTCATCCACAGGGATTGCCGTGCGCGGGTCGCCGGATGACATATCCTTGCAGGGTGATGACCGACAAACCGACCGCTGCCGCCGACCCGAAGCCACCCGCCAAACCTGCCTTTGAACATGCCGCGAACCAGACCGATGTGTACGCCATTCAAGGGGCGGACCCGGAGGTGCTGGCCTACGCGATGGCCAAATACTCGCGTTCGTCGCTGAGCATGAAGGAGTCGCTGGCCGAGATCAGCTCGCAGCGCGCGGAGCAGTTCCTGAACACTTTTTATTTCCAGTATGGCCACCGCTCCATCGCGGACCTGGCGCACATTCCGTTTGCCATCGAACGGTTGAGCCTACTGGCGGCCGTTGTGCTGGTGGACGAGCAGCGCTGGGACGGGCAGGAGCGCAGCACTCGCTACCAGAACTTCCGCAAGTCGGGCTGGTACACTCCTGTGCTTGGTGAACGGACGGCTGGCTACACTGCCACGATTGAGGCGTTGTTTGCCGCTTATGACCACGTTGGCACGGGAATGCTGGATGCGCTGAAGCATGCGATTGCGCAGCCCGCGGAGATGAAGGAGGATTCGTACCTGCGCACACTGAAGGCACGCGCCTTCGATGTGGCGCGCTACCTGCTGCCGCTGGCAACCAACACTTCGCTGGGGCAGATTGTGAGCGCGCGCACGCTGGAGAACCAGATCTCCCGGCTGCTGGCGAGTGAGTTTGCCGAGGTGCGCACTCTGGGCGAGAGGCTGAAAGCTGCCGCTACAGAGCCGGCGTGGAACGTAGGCCACGATGGCGCGCGCGTTCTGCTGGAAGAGGCTGCGTCGTATACCATCCCCGATGCGCAGGGCCGCGAGGGATTCCATGTGCGTCTCTCGGAGACGCTGCTGCGCGAAGTGAAGACGGCGCCAACGCTAGTGAAGTACTCAGCGGCCAATGAATACGCCATTGCTACACGCGCGGAGATGCGAGCCGCGGCCACCGAGCTGATGGCCGGGCAGGCGATTGAAGACGCACCGGTGGTCGATCTGGTGGAAGAAGCGGGTTCGCTGGAGATCGAGCTTGCTACGTCGCTGCTATACGCGGAGTGCCATTACTCGTGGCGGCAGATTCAGCGCACCGTTGCTTCTCTTAGCGCGCAGCAAGTGGCGGAGATCGTAGCGCTGGGAATGAAACATCGAGGTCGCCATGACGAGCTGGCGCGTACCTTCTCCGCCGGACAAGGCTTCCAGTTCGACATTCTGATGGACATCGGCGGCTTCCGCGATATGCACCGGCATCGCCGCTGCGTGCAACTGCTACAGCCCTACACCGATCTGCACGGATACGAGGAGCCTGTGTGCCCTGGGCAGCCAACGCTGGCCGAGGCTGGACTGCATGAGACTTACACCGCCGCGATGGATGCCGCACACGCCGCCTATCGCACGATGCGCGATGCGGCGGGGCCGGAGGATGCAGCTTACCTGTTGCCGCTGGGGACGCGGGTGCGGGCGATGTTCAAGATGGACTTTGCCGAGGCGCTGTACATCGCGGAGCTGCGCTCCGGCGCGGCAGGACACTTCAGCTACCGGCGCGTGGCGTGGGAGATGTATCTTGCCGTGGCCAGGCGGCATCCGGGGCTGGCAGGGTATTTCCGGATTGAAGACGTGAATGCGCCGGTTGATTTGCTGAAGCGGTAAATGCCTACAAAAAAATGATGCAAGATATACCTTTTCCGACGTTCAATAGGTTGAGGTGCTCACAATGATGATTTTCTTTCGTAAATGGACAATATGGCTTGGTTTCTTGCTTCTCCCGCCCACAGCCTTTTGCCAGGCACCGTCCCAGTCGGTAACGCCAGCAGTTCCGTCGGCGTCTCCAGCTGTTCCAGTAAGCCTGCCGATAGTGGATCAGATTAAGAAAACAGTTGTGTTTCTTCAGACTGATTGCCGGGTCGTAGCTTCAGACGGCTCAACGGGATTTTCTCATTATGCAGGAACCTCATTCTTGCTTAGCGTGACTGACCCGAGGATGCCCGATGGTTTCTTTGAATATCTCGTCACCAATCGGCATGTGGCACAGCCCGGGATCGAAAACGGTAAGAGCTGTGACGTAGCGGGTTACCTTATGAGGGGAGACACCAAGACCGCCGGACCTACGGGCTCTTATTCGACAATAGAGCCTATCCCCGTTAGTGCTCTGCATTGGTCATTTTCGACCGATGCATCAGTGGATTTGGCAATCACCCCCATTGGCCTAAACGTCGATAAGCTCGATGTGGTATTCCTTCCATCCAGTCTTCTCCTTGGACAAGACGAGGTCGAGAAGAATCATGTTGTGGAAGGCGATTCTGTACTCTTCACTGGCCTATTCGTGCAGATAGTGGGGCAAAACCATTCCGAGCCTATCGTCCGCGAAGGAAAAATTGCGATGATGCCGCGTGAACAAATCCCTACAACCCTCAATTCTCTTGGCGATGTTTATCTTGTTGATTCCCATGTTTTCGGTGGAAATAGCGGATCGCCCATGTTTATTGATCTTGCCGGAATGCGAGGCGGCAGCATAACTACAGGGGTCAACTATCGCGTATTTGGAGTAGTCAGCGGTTATGTTCGAGAGGATATAAACCTCACGCTCCAACCAGTTGCGGCCTACGCCGGTACCGTGGCGGCGAACAGTGGCATCGCGATGGTTGTTCCCGCTCAGAAGGTTCTCGATATTATTAATTCTCAGGAACTGCAAAAGCAGCGCGACGATGTGATTAAAGCGCAGTCCGTTCAACATGCTAGCCCGACATCTTCGGCTTCCCCACGCTAAGCTTCGAGCACGGTTTCGAGGGCGTGGTCGCTGCGCGAGTCGGGGTTGAAGGTCTCGCGAGTGCGTGTACCGAAGGCGTGGCAGAGGCCCGTGAGTGCGATGAGCGCCAGCGCCAGGATGCAGACTCCGTTCCACTGCCAGCGGTCCCAAACCATGGTGGCAAGCGCCGATCCGACCGCTCCACCGGCGAAGAAGCTAGTCATGTAGACGGTGTTCAAGCGGCTGCGCGCCGAAGCATCCAGGCCGAAGATGCGCGTCTGGTTGGATATCTGCGTCATCTGCATGCCGACGTCGAGCACGATGACGCCGACTACCAGTGCCGCGATGTGCAGCGTCAACGGCAGGCTGAACGCAACGCCAGCCCATAGCACCAGATAGGAGAGCGCAAGCAGAGCGATTGCGGCGGTGAGTACCCATCGCGTACCTCGCTTGTCCGCCAGCTTGCCTGCGACGGGAGCCACCATCGCGCCCGCCGCTCCGACGATCCCAAAGCTACCCGCAACGCCTGCGCCGAGGCCATAGTGGCTGCTGAGCATAAAGGCCAGCGTGGTCCAGAAGCAACTGAAGGCGGCGAAGACAAGCGCGCTGATGAGGCTCGATTCGCGCAACAGCGGCTGGGTGCGGACGAGCGTCCACAGGGAACGCATGGCGTCCGCATAGCAAAGGTCCTGGCTGGGGGGAAGGCGCGGCATCACCCTGCCTAGAAAAAGCAGAAACACCGCATTGCCCAGGGCTGCGATGAAAAACACATAGCGCCAACTGTCCGTGACCCAGAAAGCCCCTTTGGGAAAGAAGCTTGGCGCGTAGACGAAGAGCTGTGGAATATGGCTGACCCAGCCGGAGAAGGTGCGGGCCAGCAGAACACCCAGCAGAAGTCCCATCATCACCGTTCCGATGGCCCGCCCGCGCTGCTTGTGGGGAACGAGTTCGGGCGCAATGGGAAGAACGATGTGAGTGACCGAGGCCACCAATCCCAGCAGGACGCTGCCCGCGATAAGCCATGCCAGCGTCGGGGCCACGGCGACCAGCAGGAGCGCCACAATCACGGCGGCGAACATGCGCTTCATCAGGGCGCGGCGCTCCAGCAGATCGCCGAGCGGCACAAAGAGCAGCATCCCCAGCGCGTAGCCAATCTGCGTCGCACTGGCAACAACCATCACATGGCCTGCCGACGCGTTGTAGGTTCTGCCCATCTCCACCAGCAGCGGCTGGTTGAAGTAGATGGTGGAGACTCCGATGGCGCAGGCCAGCCCGAGGAAGTGCAGCGGAGCGCGCGGGGTGGAGGATTTGGAATGTGGAATCATGCGGTGAGTGACGGCTTACTCCAGTGTAAGTCTTGTCGCACACGGGCGATATCGATGCTGTCCGTGCATGTGCGGGCGGAACTTCCATCGCCGGGTTTCCAACCGTCGTTCCGGCAATGTATAACGCTCTGCGGTGGGTTTGCAGACTTTTCCCGCACACTGGAGAGATCGAACCGTGCCGCTATGGGAGCTACCGATGAAAAAACTATATGGTACGAAAAGTGATCGCAAGAACCGCCGCGCGACCGCCGCCTGGGCCACAATTGCCGCATGTGTACTGGTTCTGCTGGTCCAGCCTTGCCTGGCGCAGACGACCGCAGCGCCGCATTCAAAAACCGTGGCCCGACACGGTATAGCTGTTGCCCAGCATTCGACGACTACCGCAAAGTATCCCTTCCAGAAGATACAGATGCCGACCGCGGCCGAGCTGAAGCTGGCGTGGAAGACGACTCCGTCGGAGTACGGGCCGCAGCCATACCTGGGACTGGACGGGCCGGCGACGATCGAAAGCCTGTCGCGGGACCTGGACATGATGAAGAGCCTCGGCTTCCGCGCGGTGACGGTGCAGGCCGGCGGCGGCATGACGACTACATATCTCACGCCCGAATACTTCGCGTTCTTCAAGAAGTTTGCGGAAGAGGCCAAGAAGCGCGACATGCGGGTGTGGATCGTCGACGAGATTGGCTATCCCAGCGGATTCGCCGGCGGCATGTTCACCAAATCGAAGACCGAGCTGCGCATGCAGGGTCTGGACATCTCGCAGCGGATTCCGGTGAAGGCCGGCGCGACGCTGGACCAGGCAGTTGCGGCCAATGCAGTGGCGGCCCTGGCTGTCAGTGCATCCGGTGAGCGCGTGCCTGTAGCCATTACCGGCAACAAGATTACCTGGACTGCTCCGGTGGGTTCCGACTATACGGTGGAGGTGATTGGGCATGAGTTCCGCACTGCGCCCACTCGCAGTGACGCCAACCCGACGCGTGCCAAGGACACATCGAACTCGATCGAAGACTATATGAACCCGGATGCAACGGCGGCGTATATCAAGGTGACGCACCAGGGATACTACGATGCCATGCCGGAGCTGTTCGGCAGTACCATTCTGGGGTTTCGCGGTGACGAGCCAGACTACTCGATCGGCGGGCTGCCGTGGACGGACAAGTTTTTCGACACCTTCCAGCAGGTGAAGGGCTACGACATTCGTCCCTACCTGGGGGCGTTGCTGATGCCGACGGGCGGCGGCGGACGGGGACGGGGAGGGGCGGCGGCCGGCGGACAACCCACAGCAGGCGCAGCACCGGCAGCGAGGCCTGCTCCGGCACCAGTGAACCTGTCGTCCGCCGAAGTACGCGCCAGGGGCGATTACTATGACGTCTTCTCGCAGATGTTCCGCGACGGCTTCTTCAAGCCGCTGGGCCTGTGGGCAGCCGCGCATGGCGTGGAGTACCAAGTGCATCTGAACCATGAAGAGGCAGAGGTGCAACTGGTGCGTTCGGAGGGTGATTTTGAACGCGACATGAAGTACCTGGAGCAGCCGGGGATTGATGCCATTTGGCACCAGATCTGGACTGACACGGTCTCCGATTTCCCGCGGCTGGCATCGAGCGCGGCGCATGTGTATGGGCATCCACGCTCATTCACTGAGACCTTTGCGGCCTACAGACCGGAACCCGATGTAACCATGGCGCGCTACATCCTGAATGAACAGGTAGTGCGCGGCATCAACGTGATTGAGACCATGCATTATTCTGCGTCGGCACCTGCCGGGGTCGTCTTGCCTGATCCCGTCGCGGCCCCGCCGGCGTCGCCGGGAGAGCCTGCACCCGCAGTTCGTCCACGGGGTCCATCGATGCTGATGCGCGATCCGGGCTGGCCCGCGCTGATGCAGTATCTGCAACGGCTGAGCTATGTGATGAGCATGGGGCGGCCAGCGGCGAACGTGGCGCTGTATATCCCGTCGAGCTCCATGTGGCTGGGCGATTCGGCCTCCGACACTGCGTTCGTATCGAGTGAGCGGATGCTGTCGGAGCGGCAGATTGACTTCGACATCATCAACCAGGACGCGCTGGCGACTGACCTGAAGGCCGGGCCGGGATTCCTGGAATCCATGAGCGGCAACCAGTATCGGACCGTGATCGTTCCTTCGGCCGCCATCCTGACGCAGACGGAGCTGGACCGGCTAAAGGCGCTGGCCAAGGGCGGGGGCAAGGTCTTCTTCCTGGGGCGAACGCCTTCGCTGATCTCTGGCAAGACGATCCGGGATGCACGCGCGGCGACAGCTGCTGACTTCGCTTTTGCGACGGTGGAGACATCGGCGCAACTGCCGCCAACGCCCACTCCTCCTGCAAATGCGCCGACTGTGCCTCCCGGACCGCAGGTGGTTCCGGCGGCGCTCGAGACGGCGCTCAATACCGTCCTTGGAACGCGCGAGATTGCACTCGACTCCGCGGACACTGCGCTGAAGGTGAACACTCGACGGTTGAAAGACGCGGATGTCTTCCTGTTCTTCAACGAGGGAGCACAGGCCAGCGCGCATTCGGTGACGATCAAGACAGCCGGAAAGACGGTAGAGGCATGGGACCCGGCGACGGGGAAGGTCACTCCCATGGCATCGACCGCGGGCAAAGGAGCGGTAACGGTGAAGCTCAATCTGAAGCCGTATGAGACGGAGTTGCTGACGGTGCGGTAGAAATGAAGGTTCGCTGGGCACAACCCTGGGCAGACCTTCGTCTGAGCTGGGGGTGCCCCCAAAAGCATCCCATTCATGCCGCGCAGAGACCGCGTCATGAATGGGGCACCCGGCATAGAATAGTTTTCGTGAATCATTCCTTCGAAGTAGGCGCTGTTCCGGTTGGACGCGGCAAGCTGTTTTTGATCGCCGGGCCGTGTGTGATTGAATCGGAGACTCACGCGCGCACGATGGCCGATGCGATCCAACGCATCGCGGCCGACCTGGGCATTCCGTATATCTTCAAGGCCAGCTACGACAAGGCGAACCGCACCAGCATTCGCAGCTTTCGCGGGCCAGGGCTGGCGGAGGGTGCGCGGATTCTACGGGCGATTGCGCAGAGCAACGGGTTGCCAATTCTGACGGACGTGCATACACCGGAGGACTGCCTGCGGCTGTCGAAGGCGCTGGGCGACGTGGAGGCGGTGCTACAGATTCCGGCGTTTCTGTGCCGGCAGACGGACCTGCTGATAGCGGCGGCGCACACGGGACGGACCATCAATATCAAGAAGGGGCAGTTTGTAGCGCCTTTGGACATGCAGCACGCGGTGTTGAAGGTGCGCGACTCGGTGGTTGCGGGCAAAGCGGCACGGGTGATGCTAACGGAACGAGGAGCCAGCTTCGGCTATAACAACCTGGTG
This sequence comes from uncultured Granulicella sp., assembly GCA_903932155.1. Taxonomy (GTDB): domain Bacteria; phylum Acidobacteriota; class Terriglobia; order Terriglobales; family Acidobacteriaceae; genus Edaphobacter. Next base: position 12,256 of record CAIZFH010000222.1, read on the forward strand.
GTGGATATGCGTTCGCTGGCGATCATGCGGCGGTTTGCGCCGGTGATCTTTGACGCGACGCACTCGGTGCAGACGCCCTCGGCGGCGAATGGAGTGAGCGGCGGGCAGCCGGAGTTCATCGCTGTTCTGGCGAGAGCGGCCGTGGCAGCGGGAGTGGATGGGGTGTTTCTTGAGGTGCATGACGATCCGCCGCATGCGAAGTCGGATGGGGCGAATGCGCTGCGGCTGGACAAGCTGAAGGGGCTGCTGGAGCAGTTGCTGGCGGTGCAAGCGGCAGTAGCGGCAAAATAGAAACGGCCTGCGCGCTCCGGCGAAAAGACGGCTGTTGGCGCGGAGATGCGAATGCTGATTCTGCTCTAGCGGCTGCCCCTATCAGAGCGTGACGATATTGAGACCGGGGATGTATTGGAAGTGCTGCACGTTGAAGGTGGCCACATCGAAGTTCAAGTGCAGGGCTGTGGCTCCGATAACGAGGTCTTCGAAGGCGATGGCGATGCCCTTGGCGGCCTGTTCGCCCTCGATTCGTCCGGCAAGCTGCGCGATCTCCAGCGTAACCGGATGCACGATCAGGTCGAGGAAGACTCCCTCGGCGAAGATGCGCCGCCGCGTGCGGTCAGCCTCGGTTCTGGCGCGGTAGATGCCATGCGTCAACTCGACGACGCTGACTGCGGAGAGCGCGATGTCGATCTCGCCGTGCGTGGCCCGCGCGATGCGCAGGATGTCTTCGATGGCTTCGCCGCAGCGTTCACTTGCGATCAGGATGCAGGTGTCGAGGATCAGGCCCAAGGGATCAAGCCCATGCCGAGGTATCGCGCGGCTTGCGGTTGCGGACGATCTCTTCCATGTCGGCGGCGTAGCCGGCATCCATCACCGGCTTGTAACCAAGCTCCCTCGAGCGGGCCTCGGCCAACGCGATGGAGTCGGAGATGGAGCGGCGCGGCGGAGCCGCTGGACGCAGCACCGCAGCCGGATAGCTGCCGCACTCGATGACAATAACTTCGCCAAGACGGACGCGGGCAAGCAGCCCGGCGAAGTCGCGGGCGGCGTCGGCCTCCGAGATGTGGATGGTTGCCATATTCGCGATGATACCCCACTCGGCATTTTCATCGTACTAAAACGGCGGATAACAACGGATATCTACTTACTGGTTGAAGTTGTCTTCTTCGTCTTCCTGGAGGCCGTAACGGCGGAGGAGGTTGGGCAGGTTCTGGGAGAAGGCGGAGCGGGGCATGACGGTGTCGCATCCCGCCTCGATGGCCTTGACTCGCAGGTCGTTCTGCAGGTGGGAGAGGAAGCCGACGATGGAGGTGCTCTTCTTCAGCTTTGCCTTCAACTTGGGGATGAGGGTGAGAGGCTTGGCGTTGGCGTTGTTGAGGTCGAAGACAATAAGGCCTGGGCGGTCTGCCTCTTCGGCGTCCGTGATCTCGGCGAGGGCGTCCTTGTCGTTCTTGATGAAGGCGACCTTGACGCCGAGCTTGCGGGCGGTCTCTGTGATTTTGGCGTTGAAGAAGAGGTCTTCGATAAAGAAGTAGATTTTGGTTGGCGCGTCTTCTGCGACGGGGATGGGGCGGCCAATGGAGTAGTCGATGGGCTGCGAGTCGCTGACGTAGCTGCGTGAACTTCCACCCCTGGGATGGTAGTTACCTTGGGCCTCGATGGTGGAAGGCGGCGAGTCGGAGAAGTTGCTGTTGACGGCTCGATAGCTGTGGTCCATGGGGCCGACGAAGCTGCGTGGCCCGCGCTGCTGCTTGCCCTTGCGCTTGAAGCTGCCGCCATTTCCCGGCTGATGGCTGTTGGCATCGCGATACCCGGCACCGTTGCCATTGCTGAAACCACCCGCGCTGGCCTGGTTTCCTGGATTTTCGGGTGTGCGCTGGCGATCGCGGTCGCGGAACTTCTTCTTCCATCGTTTGGTGGACGGGCCTGCGCCTGTCTGCTGCGGTGCACCGGTCTGGAAGGTCTGCGGCGGCTGGCCTCCGGAGGCCAGGATCTGCCCCTCATTGCCCGCCTGCAGGTCTCCGACAAACTGTCCGGCGCCATTCTGGACGCCGTTTTGGGCACCCTGCTGGCTTGGATCAGGCGACTTGTTCTTGCGCTTGCGGCGTCGCCGCCGACTGCTTTTAGACTGCCCCATGCCGTGCTGCGTGTTATGCGCGGAGTCTTGCGACGGACCGTTTTGATCCATCTGGCTGTCCATCTGGGAGGGGGGTGTCGGTGGACCCTGGTGCATCTGCACCTCGGGTAGGTTCTGCTCTGAACTCATGTTTCCACTTCCTATTACAGGTTATCGATTCTCGTCTCTATCCCACGCTTGCAGGTCTGGCCAGTCCCCGCGAAGCGCGCGGAGAAGGGAGCAAATCGGAATTGCAGCGTCGGTGGAAAAGGTATCAAGTTGTACTCGAACATCGTCTTACTGCATCGATCCGCCGCAATCAGCCGGAATACCGCCGATACGCGTCACCGGATTTTCAAAAAGCCACCGGGAATGTTCCAGGACCCGGGAGAGCTAAAAGCCACCTGAAATAGCCAAAACCACCTTAAATGCCAAAGTGCGATCACACCAACGATGGCAAACCTTCACCCTTGCCCCAATATGCAACCTAATTAGATTGGGCGCATCGTTCGCAAATCCATCCAGCGGTGCATCTGATCGGGTGCATCGAATCCATTGGGATCTGCCGGTTCCATATAATCCGCCGGGATCCGCTTACTCTGTGTATATTTCCGCCATCGGAAGACCAGCGAAACACAGCGACCGGCACCCATAGCCGGTTCACAAGTTAAAGATAATCATACGCTGAAAGCCAAATGGTAGCAAGAGAAACATTTGAACAGGAAGTGCTAATGGCCTACCCCTAATTGGGGATGCTGCGGTGGGTGAGCCTTAGTGTAGAGTACGCGGGCCGCTGCCTGGTGAGGGAGCGGCCCATGCACTATGGCCTGTCAAAGGCCTCCTGAAATGGCTTGCTTAGGAAAGCAAGCCGTGAAACCCGGGTACTGCACCTGCGGTGGGTGCATCTCTTCCCGGCCAGGGCTATACGCCGGGCAACCCGACGATACCCCAGACGATACTGCCAATCACGCCCTAGAACCGAAGGTTCCCGAAGGAGCCGATGCTCTAAAGCAGTAACGCACTTCTGTTTACGAAGGGAAGGAAAGCAATTGGAATGCCAAAGGCATCGTTGCCAATTGGCCGAAATCTAGTTGATCTGCTCCTATCTGCGTGGGTTGCTCCCCAAAAATAAGAGAGTAGTTGTGTCAAACTCCACAATTCGGAAGGTGGAGGTTTGACCCTGGCACAAAGGGAGACCTATAATGAAAACTGTTCTGGCAGCCCTCTCGTCCTGCTGATTGTCCTTGTCTGCACACGGTTAATGGCACACAAGGGTAGTATGGCGTGGTGAGAGCCTGGCTTGGTTGCGCGATATCGGCAATCCGGCGGGCGGATGCAGGGCAACTGACCCGGATGGTGCGCGCAGGCATGCCGACGGCCCAAAGTTTAGGAAAACATCCAAGGAGCATTACACACAGCATGAAACCCAAGTTTGCACTTCTCACCGCGCTGGTCGCGGGTCTCCTCCCTGTGGCTGCGATTGCGCAAGCGTTACCTGCCGCACCTCAACAGTCTGCACCAGCCGCATCGAGTGCAGCTGCTCCCGCACCATCGGCTGCAGCGGCAGCGCAGGCACCCAGGATGGTTCCTCCGTCGGCGTTTCCGGCGCGAGTTGCGCTGATCATGTTCACCGAGGCGGTGTATGACACGAATGAAGGGCAGCAAGCGGTTGCCGATCTGCAGAAGAAGTACCTGCCTCAGAAGCAGAAGCTGGATGATCAGGCGACAGAGGTTGACACTCTGAAGAAGCAGTTGCAGGCCGCACCGGCGACACTGCCGGAGGCTGATCGCGCTGCCAAGCTGAAGGTGATCGACACCAAGGACACGGCATATCAGCACCAGGCTGAAGACGCCCAGAATGCCTACCAGGCCGACCTGAATGAGGCGTTGGGTAAGGTAGCGCAGAAGTTCGATGCTGTGATGAAGAAGTATGTGAGCGATAACGGCTATACGCTGCTGATCAACGCAGGCGACCAGCAGAGCCCGGTGATGTGGGCCGCGGGTGAGCCGAACGCGGATATTACGCTGGCTGTGATCGATGCGTACAACAAGTCTTCGGGTGTTGCAGCGCCGACGGCCTCAGCTCCAGCAGCAGCGGCACGCCCTAAGCCGGCAGCCTCAACAACGCCGCGAACCGCTACTCCGGCGAAGCCAGCTGCCAAGTAGTCTTGCAACGCATTTCAGACAAGAGGGAGGCCTTGCCGGGTCTCCCTTTTGTATTGCTGTATGAGGAAGCTGCATCGACCGCGGTTGCGGATTCTGCTGTGGATAAAGTGTGGATCGCTTGGGGCGAGAAATTCACATGCTGAGTGCGTGAGCGCGGTAAGCTGCGATAAAAGTGCCCTCTGAGAGTTACAAATAGAGCGTTATCAGGCGCTTACGCGCGCCGCTCAGAGATTCGCGCAGAGTCGCTGCAAGCGGGCTTTCAGGTTATGTAAATAAAAGACTTTCCACAGGTCAACGATTTGCCGGGTCTGCATCAAAGCCTACGGGTGTGTCGAAGCCTGGACCGCTAATCTTCGCCGACCTTGAGGACGGCGAGGAAGGCCTCCTGAGGGATGTCGACTTTGCCGATGCGTTTCATTCTCTTCTTGCCCTCTTTCTGTTTTTCGAGGAGCTTGCGCTTGCGGCTAATGTCGCCACCGTAGCACTTGGCGATGACGTTCTTGCGCAGTGCGGTAACGGTCTCGCGTGCGATGACTTTGGCGCCGATGGCTGCCTGGATAGCAACCTCGAACATCTGGCGCGGGATGAGCTGACGCATCTTGGAGACGAGGGCGCGGCCACGGTCATAGGCGAAGTCGCGGTGGACGATGATGGAGAGGGCGTCCACAGGATCGCCACCGATGAGAATGTCGAGCTTGACCATGGGCGAGATCCAACTGCCGGAGAGCGTGTAGTCGAGCGAGGCGTATCCGCGGGAGACGGTCTTGAGGCGATCATAAAAGTCGAGGACGATCTCATTGAGCGGCAGCTCGTAGGTGATCATGACGCGGGTGGAGGTGACGTACTCGAGGTTTTTCTGGCGGCCGCGCTTCTCTTCGACCAGCTTGAGGATTCCACCGACATACTCCTCGTTGGTGAGGATGCGGGCGGTGATGACGGGCTCGGCGATGGAGACGATCTCGGTGGTATCTGGCCAGCGCGAGGGATTGTCCACCTCGACGACCTGGCCGTCGGTGAGTGTGATCTGGTAGCGGACGCCGGGTGCGGTGATGATGAGGTCGAGATCGTACTCGCGCTCCAGGCGCTCCTGAATAATTTCGAGGTGCAACAGGCCGAGGAATCCGCAGCGGAATCCGAAGCCGAGTGCGACGGAGGACTCTGGCTCGAAGGAGAAGCTGGCGTCGTTGAGGCGGAGCTTTTCCAGCGCGTCGCGCAGCAATCCGTGGGCGTGCGAGTCGACGGTGTAGAGGCCGGCGAAGACCATGCTCTTGATGTCTTCGAATCCGGGGAGGGCCTCGACGCAGGGACGCGCCACCTCGGTGATGGTGTCGCCAACCTTGGTATCGGCGACGTTCTTGATGGTGGCGACAAAGAAGCCAACCTCGCCGGCGGAGAGCTCGGAGAGGACTACGGGCTTGGGCGTCATTACGCCCATGCTCTCCACGTCGAAGGTACGGCCGTTGGACATGATTTTGATCTTCATGCCCTGACTCATGCGGCCGTTGATGATACGAGCGAGGACGACGACTCCGCGGTAGGGATCGAACCAGGAATCGAAGATGAGGGCCTGGAGCGGCGCGTCGGCGTCTCCAAGTGGCGGCGGAAGACGATGCACGACGGCTTCGAGGATTTCAGCAACTCCTTCGCCGGTTTTGGCGGAGACGGCGAGCGCATCGTCGGCAGGTAGTCCGACGGCCTTCTCGATCATCTCGCGGGTACGTTCGATGTCGGCCGAGGGAAGATCGATCTTATTGATGATGGGGATGACTTCGAGGCCGTGGTTAATGGCGAGATATGCGTTGGCCAGGGTCTGCGCCTCGACGCCCTGCGACGCGTCGACCACCAGCAGAGCGCCCTCGCAAGAGGCCAGTGAGCGCGAGACTTCATAACTGAAGTCGACGTGGCCGGGCGTGTCGATGAGGTTTAGCTGGTAGGTCTCGCCGTTATGCGCCTGATACATCATGCGCACGGTGTGGGCCTTGATGGTGATGCCGCGCTCACGTTCGAGGTCCATGGCGTCGAGCACCTGGGCCTGCATCTCGCGCGCGGTCAAGCTGCCGGTGAGCTCCAATAAGCGGTCGGAGAGCGTGGACTTGCCGTGGTCGATATGCGCGATGATCGCAAAGTTGCGAATGTGGTTCGGGTCCATGCGGGGTGCGAAGTGCCTCAACCTTCGATGCTATCACTGCGCAGCGTGCGCCTCAGGATACGAAGTTGTGCGAAGTGCAACTAGTTGCAGCGCGGGTTGCGTGCCGAAGTGATCCGCAAACGTCATACAATGAGCAATGCGGCTGCGGCCGGGGAGCGGGACAAGATACTTGATGGATAAGACGGACAGGTACAGATGGTGAGCGGATTGCGGCGGTGGGCCGTGTCGATGGGGTGCCTGCCGCTGGCCCTGCTGGCGGGCTGTCCGCAGCAGAAGACGAGCGCATCGAGTGGGGTTGCCGCCAATGCCACTGCGCCCGCGATCGCTGCGCCGGCACAGAGCGCGCCTTCCGCACCGGCGATGACGCAAGCGCAGGCCAACGACATTGCTGCAAAGGCCTACAAGGTGCAGCAGCTCATTCATCAGGTTGAGAGTGCCTACCAAAGCGGGGTGGATAACTATCGCGGTGGAAGGCTGGAGGCCGCTCGCTCCGACTTCGACATGGCGGTGGACCTGATGCTGGCCAGCGGGATGGATGTGAAGAGTGACGCGCAGCTCTCTGATGAGTTTGAGCACCTGTTGAACCAGATCAACGCTCTGGAGATGTCCGCGCTGAAGCAGGGCACGGGCTTCAGTGCGCCGATGGAGGCCGCTCCACTGGATGCGGCCGACGAAGTGACCTTTCCGCCCGATGCAGTGCTGACAGCGAAGGTGACGGAAGAACTGAAGACGACGCAGTCGGACTTTCCGCTGGTGGTCAACGATTATGTGGCGGGATTCATCAGCTACTTTACGAACTCGCCTACGGGACACGCGCATCTTCTTCGTTCGCTGGAACGCGCGGGCAAGTACAAGGACATGATCTCGAAGGACCTTAGCGCGGAGGGTGTTCCACAGGACCTGATCTATCTGGCGGTTGCGGAGTCGGGCTTTCAGCCGCAGGCCCTGAATGCGCATTCGGGCGCAGGCGGCATGTGGCAGTTTATGCCCTTCGTCGGATCGTATGGGCTCACACGCAATGCTTGGCTCGACGAACGGTTCGACCCGGAGAAGTCTTCGATTGCTTATGCGAAGTACATGAAGTCGCTCTACGACCAGTTTGGAGACTGGTACCTGGCGATGGCGGCGTACGACTGGGGCCCGGGCAATGTACAGCGCTCTGTGATGCGGACGGGGTACGCGGATTTTTGGGAGTTGTATCGTCGCAACGAGTTGCCGCAGGAGACGAAGAACTATGTTCCCGGCATCATCGCGGCGATCATCATGGCGAAGAATCCTCAGCAGTACGGCTTGGAGGACATGGTGCCCGACGCTCCGGTCCTGCTGGACACGGTAACGGTGGATTATGCGGTGGACCTGCGGCTGGTGGCGGATGCGACGGACAGCTCGTTACCGGAGATCGTCGATCTGAACCCAAGTCTTCTGCGCATGAGCACGCCGAGTGATATGGATTTCGATCTGCATCTTCCAGCAGGAAAGCGCGACGTCTATCTGAAGCGCATGGAAAAGATTCCGGAGGCCAAGCGGAGCAGTTGGCGTTTCCATGTGGTGCGCGCCGGTGAATCGCTGGATGGCATTGCGAGCAGCTTTCATATTCGTCCCTCGGAGATTGCGACGGTGAATAGCCTGGATGCAAACGCTCCGCCGCAAGCGGGCGATGAACTGGTTGTTCCACTGGCGAATGCGGTTGTGGCAGCCCGTACGCTGCATTACGTTACTCGCGCGGGCGACACGCTGGTTACGGTGGCAGACCGATTCAATGTGTCGGTGGAAGACCTGCGGCGCTGGAACCATCTGACGTCGAGTGCGATTCGACCGCAGCGCTCACTCGCTGTGAGTGAACCGGTGCATCTGGCTCCGGTAACGCATGTTCGAGCGAAGCGAACGCGTGCGGGTGCGAGTACGCGCGCGAAGGCCAGTACAAAGGCTGGATCGAGCATGAAGAGTACAGCGCGTACTTCCAAGACTCCTGCGACGAAGTCTTCGCAGAGCAAAACAAAGGAAAAGCCAGTTGCATCGAAGCAGAAGAAAGCTTCCAACTAGAGACGAGAGGCTGATGACTTGGCGACCTCGATAAAAAGATTGCTTGCCATATCTGGCGCAACGATGCATTCTGTTGCTAGAATCCGTGCTATGGGCATTCGCATATTTTTGTGTAGCGCCCTTTCGGATGAAGATGCGATGCGGTGATACGGAGTGGGTGCGGCAATCGGGATCTTTTACAGTGCGAGGGTGCGACGATGAAGTTCAAGGAACAGGATCGGTTCGACGGACTGGAAGAGAAGAGCAGGATCTTTGCAACTGCGGACTATGACGACGATGACGCCGGCGGCGATGGATACGAAGACAACGATCTATTCGGCGACGATGAGGAAGAAGAGGAAGTCGTGGTGAGCATGGTGCTGGAAGATGACGGTGCGCTCGATCTATTGCAGGACATCGCCGACGATCTGTTGGAACCAGAACCTCATGCTGAAGAGGCAGTTTTAAAAGCGGCTTTTTCCTCACCGGTTGCGGGCTATACTCCGGCGACTGCAATCTCGAAGGTTCCCCAGAAGCGGGAAGCAATTGCCGCGGTCAGTGCCGTCAAGAAGACGGCAAAGAAGTCAGCGCCAGCGAAGAAGATGGTGAAGAAGAAGGCGGTCGTGAAGAAAGCGCCGGCGAAGAAGAAGGTTGTGGCAAAGAAAGCTGTCGCGAAGAAGGTTCCGGCGAAGAAGAAAGTGGTAGCGAAGAAGAAGGTAGTGGCGAAGAAAGCTGCTCCCGCGAAGAAGAAGACTGCCAAGCGGGTGGTGAAAAAGGGTGGGAAAAAGACGACATTGAAATCTGCCGCGAAGAAAGTGAATGCTCCACGCGGCGGTAAGGCCGCTTTGAAAAAAGCGACCGGCAACAAACGGAGCAAAAAAACCAAAACGAGAGGTACTACCTTGGCAACTAAGAAAGCAGCGAAGAAGGTTGTAAAGAAGGCCGCAAAGAAGGCACCAGCGAAGAAAAAGGCAGCGAAGAAGGTTGCGAAGAAGAAGTAGTCAACCTGTAGTTTAACCAGGCAAGCAAAAGTGCCCGGACTCCTCTCGAGAGGTCCGGGCATTTTTGCGTCTGCTTGCAGCTACATCGGTTTGCGTTCTACCTTCTGATCGCCATTCATGCCTGCTATGGCGGCGAGGACGTCGTCGGAGTGGGTGTTGGGGTTGACACCGGTCCAGACCTTTGCGATCTTGCCGGCGGGCGAGATGAGGAACGTGTCGCGCTGGGCGAATTTAACGGGGCCCGCGCCGGAGAGGGGAACGCCGTACGCATCGATGACCTTGTGGTCGGGATCGGCGAGCAGCTTGAAGGTGAGCGAATCTTTCGTGCAGAAGGTCTTGTGGCTCTCGACGGTGTCGAGCGAGACGCCGAGGACGACGGCGTTAAGCGTGTCGTACTTGGGCAGGTCGCGCTGGAAGTTATGGGCCTCGATGGTGCAGCCGCTGGTCATGTCCTTGGGGTAGAAGTAGAGGACGACCCACTTGCCCTTGTACTGCGAGAGCGAAATCGATGCGTCTTCCTGCGAGGGCAGGCTGAAGCTGGGAGCAGCAGCGCCGGCCTGGAGGATGTCGGCGGCGCGGGCTTTGAGGGTGAAGCCACACACTGCGACGATGGCGATGAGAGCGGCGATCCAGACACTTGAGCGAACCATGATTTCTCCTTGGCGATTAATTTCTATGGATGAGGAAGCGGGACCGGCCCGGTTCACGCGTCGCGCACGAAGATTGGATGCTGCGGCAGCCTAGGTCGATGGTCTTTTCATTCCGCGAGCAGGGCGATGCCTGCGCGATCCGCGGCGGCGACGATGGCTGGGGCGTCGAAGAGCAGTGTTCGATTGGCCTCGACTGCGAGGCAGGTAGCACCGGCGCGAATCATGACTTCGATGGTGGCGAGGCCGATGACAGGGACGTCGAAGCGCATGTCCTGATTTGGCTTGGCCACCTTGACGACGGTGAGGGCGCGGCTGAGGACTGACTCCGAACTGCCGAGTGCGCGGAAGAGCGCGCCGGCGCGTTCGATGGTGGCGTCGGTGCCCTCCATGGCTTCGACGGCGACACAGGCCTGCGCGGCGATAACGACTGTTTGGCCGAGGTCGAATGCGGCAAGGCCACGGGCGACAGTGAGTCCGTAGGCGATGTCCTTGCGCTCGTCTTCGCTGGGTGCGCGCTGGGTGAGGACGCCGGGTTTGGCGAGTAACGGTTCCAGGTACTGGGTGGAGGAGACGAGTTCGATGCCCTCGTCGGCGAGGACCCTGGCGACCGCACCGAGCAGCATGTCTGTGTTGCGCGTGCGCAGGTTGAGGAGGAGCTTGGCGAGTCGCCAGTCGGGGCGGAGACTTGAGAATATCTGGGTGTGCTTGACCTGGCCGGCCATGACGGCGCGGGTGACTCCGGCTGTTTTGAATGTGTCGATGAGCCGAGAGAGTTCGCCGAGCGAGAGCCAGTGGACGCGGATGGCGGAATCGGCGGCGGCGCGGGCGTCGATCTCAGGATCGGTCTCTTCACGGATGGCGGCGACGACGACTGTGAGGCCCTCGGCGCGCGCAGCATCCAGCAGCAGGAACGGGAACCGTCCGTTGCCGGCGATGAGTCCGAGGATGTTCTGCGAGTCGTTCATTCGGTGGTCCCCCCCTCCCCCTCTTTTTTTGCAAAGTATTCAAACCAAAGAGAAAAGTATATGTACCGGTGGTATACGGCATATGTACCGGGGGTATACCGCGGGAACCCCGTCCGGACACTCTTTTCTTTTGATCCCTAGTTAAATTGTACGTGTTGGAGCATATCTATTATGCCAAGTATTTTTTGGAGGTATGTTGCTGATGTTGCGGCGGTTGCGGGGAAGTTTGAGGGTCGAGGGGCTTGACATGCGGAATTGCTGAGTAAATCTGCGAAAAATAGTTTGAGGAGGGTGGAGTGGTTTCAATCGTTCAAAATCGGGTGGAGGTTTGTGGTCTCCCACCCTTTGCAATGAAACCGCAAAGGATGGGGCACCCGAAGTTTTGTGGCGATTCA
>CAIZFH010000223.1 GCA_903932155.1 uncultured Granulicella sp.
GACAGCTCGCGCCGCTCCTCCGCAGTCAGTTCGAGAGTAGGCAAAGGGCGTCCCAGAGACATATCCAAGCCTACCCTGAATCGCCTAATTAGTCAAGTTATTTATGGGACATTATACTAGGTACCTTCCACCGCGTATAATTAAGGTAGTACAGATGAAAGAGAGAAGCCCGGCATACAGTCGGGCCATTGCATTTAAGCCGCAAAACAGTGAAAGGAACAACCCGGAAGCATATACCACCCCCCCATATACCGTATACCACCGGTACATATACTTTAATCTTTGTTTTGAATACGTTGCAGAAAATGGGGGAGGGGGGGGTACTAACGGATTAGCAATTCATGCGATTGCCCTGGGTTCAAGGTTCGGCAATACAGAGTTGCCGGTGCGTACGAGTCGGGCTCTTATACACTGGCGTGGATTCGTGGAGGCGGGCTTGAGAGTCGGGATGAGTGGTTTGTTGCGAAGCGTTATTGGTGTAGCTCTGGTGCTCGGTGTGGTGTGCGCTCCTGCAAACGGGCAGTCACCTGACGCACATTCGGCTACGGCAACCATGCAGGCCCCCGCATCCGTTCCCCTCTTCCGCGATCCCGTTCATGATGGCGCAGCCGACCCTGTCGTCGTATGGAACCGCGCGCGCAAGACCTGGTGGATGCTCTACACCAATCGCCGAGCCGATCTTGCCGGTGGAGGCGGTGTCACCTGGGTGCATGGCACGCACATCGGCATCGCAGAGTCGACCGACGGCGGCGCGCACTGGAAGTACGTTAGCGAAGCGGACATTCCCCTGCCCCAGCCCGACTACACCCTTTGGGCGCCCGAAGTCCTCTATACCGGTGGGCTGTATCACATGTTTCTCACCGTCGTCCCCGGCACCTTTACCGACTGGAACCATCCACGCCACATTCTTCACCTCACCAGCAAGGACCTGCTGCACTGGAAGCCGCTGGCCAACGCGAATCTGGAGTCGGACCGCACCATCGATGCATGTATCTTCCGCCTGCCTGGCGGCGACTGGCGGCTGTGGTACAAGAACGAGGCCGACAGCTCTAAGGTCTACTTTAGCGATTCGCCCGATCTGGTTCACTGGACGGCCAAGGGCATCGCAACCACGAACCACGGCGAAGGCCCGGTCGTCTTTCAGTGGCGCGGTGCGTACTGGTTGATCAACGACCCGCACGCAGGCCTCGCCGTCTTCCGCTCCAGCGACCTGACCACCTGGCATCAGCAACCGAAGAACCTGTTGAGCGAGCCTGGCACGCAGCCAACCGACCGCGCCATGGGCAATCATGCCGACGTGGTGGTGGATGGCAGCGGACGCGCATGGCTCTTCTACTTCACCTCGCAGGGCGGTGCCGACGCGCAGGGTCACGATGCAGGCTGGGGGCGCCGTTCGTTCCTGCATGTGACCGAACTGCACGAAGCCAACGGCATCCTCACCGTAGACCGCAACTTCCCCGCCACCATCCACATGCTCCCTCCGCCCATGAACAAGAAGAGCGACATGGCCGGGACCTGGTAGCGCAACGGGTCGAAGGTTTACTCCACCAACTCGAAGAATCTGGGGGATTGGAAGGAGAAGTGACAATGGCTCTTACGTTCACTGCAAGCGCTCGCAGACTCGGAATGGTCTCTGCTGTCGGAACCGTGCTTCTGAGTGTGGCGTACACAGCCACACTCGTCGCCGGATTTTTGTCGCTTAAGTCGCCGCTGCAACCGATCGGCGATCCGTGGTTCTCGATTCTCGAGATACTGATCCTGCTGACGACGCCTCTGATGGTCGCGCTGATGGTCGCGGTCGATGCCTGGGCAGCCGCGGAGACAAAGGTCTTCAGTCGAATGGCGCTTGTGTTCATGAGTCTGCTGGCCGGGCTGACATGCAGCGTGCATTTTATGGTCCTCACGCTGGGCCGTCTGCCCGCATTCGCCGGACTCGCATGGACGCCGCTGTTGCTGTCGTTCCAGTGGCCCTCGGTTCCCTACGCCCTCGACATTTTCGCCTGGGATGTGTTCTTCGCTCTGTCCGTCCTGTTGGCTGCTACGGTCTTCAGCGGGAGCCGTCTCGCCACGTCGATTCGCGTGCTGCTGGTTGGTAGCGGCCTCCTTGCCCTTTCCGGTCTGAGCGGAGTCATCTTTGGCGACATGCGGCTGCGCAACATCGGAATCGTTGGCTACGCCGGTGTCTTTCCGGTCGTTGCGCTGATGCTGGCCATCCTGTTCCAACGAACAATACCGCGAAAGTCCTGGCCGGCGGATCGAACAGAATCCTGAGATTATGGCTTCGCCAGAATGTCTACTTGCGTGGGAAATAAGGCGATTGATCTGGGCAGATCCTAGTCGATCACCCTCACCGCACCGCGCCCCACCAGCTCTTCCACGCGGTCGATAAACAGCCGGTCCGCGGCAACGCTGACGTCGCGCGGCTCCAGCACGGCGCGGAACTCGCCTGCCTCTTCCAGGTCTAGCAGCAGCTTGCCCGGCCCCGGCGCAGCCACAAAGATTGCCTGTAATTTTTCCAGTAGCGCGGCGTCGCCAAGGCGCAGCGGAACTTTAATTCGCAGCGACTCCGGCAGCTTTACCACCACATCTTCCAGCGCCTGGATATTGCTGACGGCCAGCTTTGGCGCGGAGTCCTCTTCGCCGCGCAGCACCCCACGCACCAGCACCGGCACGTCGATCTTCAGCTTCTCTGCCAGCTTTTGGTATGCCGCGGAAAACGCGATCAGCTCAATCTTTCCCACGCTGTCTTCCAGAGTGGCCTGCGCATACATCTCGCCGCGCTTCGATTTCGCCACCTTCAGTCCGCCCATCACTCCTGCTATTTGTATCTCATTCTGTTGCTCATTCTGGCCGCGCCGGAAGTTCTGCGGCTCCGGCTTCATCTCGATGGCCGTCGCCGTGTCCACTACGTTCAGGTTACGCAGCTTCTCCCGGTACTTGTCCAGCGGATGTCCTGATACAAAGAATCCGAGTACCTCTTTTTCGTGTTGCAGGCGCGTATGTCCGTCCCAGTCAGGAGCGGGTGGCAGCGCCTCGGCCTCGCGCTTTGCAGCGGGCGCGTCGTCCGCGTCGAAGATGCTTCCAAACAATCCGCTCTGCCCCGCAGCTGCATCCTTCTGCGTCTTCTGCGCGCGCTCAATTGCCTTGTCCAGCGCCGCGGCCACCTGCCCGCGCGGCCCAAACGCGTCCATTGCTCCCGCCTTGATCAGCGACTCCAGCACGCGCTTGTTCAGCAGTCGCAGGTCCACCTTGTCGCAGAACTCCCACAGGCTGCTGAAGCCCTGCTTCCCTTCCTTGCGCAACGCCTCGCGCGCAGACAGGATCGACACGATCGCGTTGTGCCCTACATTCTTGATCGCCGCCAGCCCAAACCCGATGGCCTCGCCCGTCTCCGTCTTCACCGGCGTAAAGTTCGCATCCGACACCTGCACGCTGGGCGGCACCACTGGGATGTTCATCTCGCGGCACTCCGAGATGTACTTCACCACGTTCTCCGGCTTCGATGTTTCGCTGGTCAGCAGTGCGGCCATGAACTCCACCGGGTAGTGCGTCTTGAGCCACGCCGTGTGATACGCCAGCAAGGCATAGGCCGCCGAGTGCGACTTGTTGAAACCATATCCCGCGAACTGGGCCATCAGGTCGAAGATCTTGCCGGCAGTGTCCTTGTGATGATGATTGGCGGCCGCGCCGGTCATGAAGCGTGCGCGCTGCTTATGCATCTCCTTCTCGTCTTTCTTGCCCATGGCGCGGCGCAGCAGATCGGCTTCGCCCAGCGAGTAGCCCGCGACGACGTTGGCGATCTGCATCACCTGTTCCTGGTACACCATGACGCCGAAGGTCTCGTGCAGTATGGTCTCCATCTCCGGCAGGTCGTATTCCACCGCGCGGCGTCCCAACTTGCGCTCGATGAAGTCATCGATCATGGACATGGGGCCGGGCCGGTAGAGTGCGTTCAGTGCGGTCAGGTCCTCCACGCGATTGGGCTTGTAGCGGCGCAGTACATCTCGCATTCCGCTCGATTCAAACTGGAAGACGCCGGAGGTCAATGCGCGATGGAACACCTGCTCATACGTCGTCGCGTCGTCCAGCGCGATAGTGGCCATATCCAGTGAAATTCCCTTCGTCACCCGGATCAGCTTCAGCGCATCGTGGATCACTGTAAGCGTGGTCAGCCCTAGAAAATCCATCTTCAGCAGGCCCAACTCCTCGATCGACTTCATGTCGTACGCCGTCACGATGGCTTCGTCCTTGGTGCGCGTCACGGGCACCAGCTCGGTCAGCGGCTTGGGCGCAATCACCACGCCCGCCGCATGAACTCCCGCGCCACGCACCAGGCCTTCCAGCCGCATCGCAGTGTCGATCAGCTCGCGAATCCTGGGGTCGCCCTCGTAGGAGGCCGCGAGCGGTGGAGAATCCTTCATCGCATGGTCGATCGTGATCCCAATCGTCGTTGGTATCAGTTTGGCAATGCGATCCACCTCGCCGTACGGCATGTCCAGCGCGCGGCCTACGTCCTTGATCGCCGCCTTCGCAGCCATCGTGTTGAACGTGATAATTTGCGCCACCTGGTCGTCGCCGTACTTGCCCCGCACGTACTGGATCACCTCAACACGACGGTTCATGCAGAAGTCGATATCGATGTCCGGCATGTTCACGCGTTCCGGGTTCAGGAAGCGCTCAAACAGAAGCTCGTGCTGGAGCGGATCGATGTCGGTGATCTCCATGCAGTACGCCACCAACGATCCGGCAGCCGATCCACGCCCCGGCCCCACGGGAATAGACTGCTCGCGCGCATATCGTATAAAGTCCCATACAATCATGAAATAGCCAGGAAACTTCATCTGTTGGATGCAGGAAATTTCGCGCTCCAGCCGCGCCTGATACTCGGGAATCGTCTTCTTCAGTCGACCGCTGGCGCGCAGATGTTCAATCGAGGTGGCCAGTCGTTTCTCCAGCCCCTTGCGGCAGACCTGCGCGAAGTAGCTGTCCAGCGTCTCGCCCTCGGGCACGGGAAATTCGGGAAAGGGGTCTTCAACCTTGGACAGCTTCAGGTTGCAGCGCTCGGGAAACTGCATCGTGCCACTCACCACATGCGGTGTATGGGCAAACAGTCGCGCCATCTCGTCCGCGCTCTTGATGTAGAACTCGTTGGTGTCGAACTTGAAGCGCTTGGGATCGTTCATCGACCCGGCTGTCTGTACGCACAGCAGGATCTCGTGCGCACGGCTGTCGTCCGAGCCAATGTAGTGGCTGTCGTTGGTCGCGATCAGCGGAATGTCCAGGTCCTTCTCAAG
Source organism: uncultured Granulicella sp. (assembly GCA_903932155.1). Lineage (GTDB taxonomy): Bacteria > Acidobacteriota > Terriglobia > Terriglobales > Acidobacteriaceae > Edaphobacter. The sequence continues at coordinate 5,295 of CAIZFH010000223.1, forward strand.
CTGGAACATCGCATCGCACACCTTCTTGTCCGGTCCCAGCTGGTGGTCCTGGATCTCCAGGAAAAAATTACCTCGCCCAAAGATGTCCTGGTACTGCCCCGCGGCAGCCTTGGCCTGTTCCGTGTGGCCCTCCATGATGTGCTGTGCCACCTCGCCCGCCAGGCAACCGGAAAAACCAATCAGCCCCGCCGAGTGCTTCGCCAGATACTCCTTACTGATGCGCGGCTTGCGATAGAAGCCGTGCAGCGCGGCCTCGCTGGTGAGCCGCACCAGGTTGCGATAGCCCTCCTCGTTTTCCGCCAGCACCAGCATGTGGTTGTACTTCAGGTCGGGGTCGGGCTTAGCGCGGTGGTCCTCTTCCTTGCAGATGTAGAGTTCGCAGCCCAGGATGGGCTTGATCCCCTTCTCCTTCGCCGCCTTGAAAAAATGTACCGCGCCGAAGATGTTGCCGTGGTCGGTCATCGCCACGGACGTCTGCCCCAGCGCGTGGACATGCTTCATCAGCTTCTCCACGTCGCATGCGCCGTCCAGCAGCGAGTAGTCCGTATGCAGATGTAGATGGGTAAACTCAGCAGTCATGCTGTTAGTTTAAGCCTGACGGAACTCGCGTGCCGCTGAGGAAAACAGGACGAAATTCAACCCACCAGCCCCGTTGCCAGTTCCACATACAAATCCACGCACTCCAGCAGTTCTTTCTTGCTGATCCGTTCATCCGGTGTGTGTGCCACATGAATTGATCCCGGCCCCAGCAGGAACGGTTCGCCCCAAGCCGTCAGCATGGGGATGTCGGTGGCAAACTTTGCAACCATCGTCGGCAGCTCACCCACGCGCCTCATGCGCACGCACGCCAGGTCGAGTGAGGTATGGACCTCGGCGCGGCCCGCTACCACGCGCGTAATGGCGTCCTTCACCCCCTGCGATGGCCCGACGGTGCGCACCAGCAGGTGTGCCTCGGCCTTGTCGGAGATGACGTTAGGCGCGTAGCCGCCGGAGATCAATCCAATGTTCACCGTCGTCTTGCCCGCCTCGCCAAACGCAGGCTCAATCGGCAGCGGCATGGCCAGCACATCGTGCAGCGCCTCCACCAGCTTCGCGATCGCGGACTCGCCCAGCTCCGGGTATGCCGAGTGCGCCATCTTTCCGTGCGCGCGCAACTCCACGCGCAGCGCCCCCTTTGTGGCTAGCGCCAGATGGTTGCTAGTCGGCTCACCGTTGATCAGGAAGCGCGACCCGCACGGGTTGCGGTTGGCTACCTTGGCCCCCGCAGAGTCTCGCTCCTCGCCCACCACGAACAGCAGTCCTACTTTCACCCCCGCGTCGCGCAGCCGTTCCGCCGCCGCCACCTGTGCGGCAATGATTCCCTTGGCGTCGCATGTTCCGCGTCCGTACAGAAACTCATCGTCTTCAGAGCATCCGAAGAACGGCGGCACGGTGTCCATGTGGGTTGACAGGACTACGTCGGGCGTAATTCCAAGCTCTGCGGCGTACACATTGAATCGCTCGCCCGCGCCACCGTCGCTCCTCGCGGGATCGTGCTGCTCCACCGCCATGCGTTCAACGGCGAAGCGTTGCGCACCGAGGTATTCGGCGAGAAACGCGCCAACCACACCCTCCTGGTAGGAGGTGGATTCTATGTTGACCAGCTTGCGTGTCAGGTCGATTGGGTCGATTGCCATGAGCTACAGAATAACCCGTCAGCCGCCCGCGCTGAATCTTAAGCCAGCCAATTAGACTGAGGAAATGGATCCGACTTCGCCCCACGACACGCATGCTCCCTCGCAGATCCTATCTCTGGACGATCTGCGCGGTACTGCCGGACACCTCGAAGCTCTTCTCAACACAGGAAGCGCGGACGCGCCCTACTCTGCGCTGGTCTGTCATCCTCATCCGTCGGGTGGCGGCACCATGCACAACAAGGTTGTCTACCACGCCATGAAGGTCTTCTCGTCCTTCGGTATTCCCGTGCTGCGCTTCAACTTTCGCGGTGTGGGCCTTAGCCAGGGGGAGCACAATCACGGTCACGGCGAGCAGGACGATGTCCGCGCCGCGCTCGGTTGGCTGGACGCCAAATTCCATCGCCCTATCCTCTTTGCCGGTTTCTCCTTCGGCGCGCAGGTCGGCATGCGGACTTGCTGTGGCGATGCACGCGTTGTGGGCTTGATCGCACTGGGCCTACCGGTTCTCGCCACCGGGCGCAACTATTCTTACGGCTTCCTGCAGAAGTGCTCCGCGCCCAAGCTGTTTATCAGCGGAGACCACGACGAATTCGGCCCGCGCGAATTACTGACCGCAGTCTGGCAGCGCGCACCTGAACCCAAGCAAACCGTCTGGATTGCCGGTGCCGACCACTTCTTCCAGGGCGTACCCGAATCACCGGGTGCCAAGCTCAAACTCATGCAGGCGGAGATGCATCTTTGGCTAAGCGAGACCTTCGCACTTGCCGAACCCGCCAAATCATAGTTCCTTGTTGCGAAGAGCTGCACTCGCCTTATGGAACCTGCAGCGGCCGGAAGCCGTCCACAGGAAACAGGCCTGTGGGATAGCCCTCCGACACGTGCTGCTTGTGCATGGCGTAGCGGAAGAAAAATCCGCTGGTCACGGTGTCGTAGTTGTTTGAGTTGTTGGCGGAAACGAAGCCGCCTAGATACCAGTGTTCGCCGAAGCGGTAGCTGACCTCGGAGTTCAGGTTGTAGTTGAAACCTGTGTTGCCGATCACTGGATACTCGGCGCAGGTATGAACGGCCAGTTGTGCCACGGTGCATCCCAGGGCGGCTTGTAGATTGGTTTGCAGCCCTGCGTCCAGAGGATAGTAATATTCCCAATCCTCATCGAAGGCATGCATGCCCACCGCCCCCGAAATCAGGTAGTGCAGGTTCGCCTTGTACCCGCCGTTGAAGGTCACGGGCACGGACGCAAGGAAGTAGGAGTTGGGGCTGAAGTACCCGCCCTGCCCGTAGCTCATACCAACTTCGTCGTAGTGGTAGTGCATGGCAAAGAGCGATGCGCCAAGCGTCAGAGTGCCCACCACAGGCCATTTCTTCGCGCGCAGGTACGCGCCCATCGATCCCTCGAACTTCGAGTTGTTCAGCACATGGTATCCGTGCAGGATGCCGCCGTCGCCGGAGAGGTAGAAGCCCGAGCCGCCACTGCCCACGTCCACTCGCGCCCCACCTGTGCTGGATACGACGCCACCCCACGTATTGCCCAAGAAGAAGGGCGTGATGGTCTCGGGATCGCGCAACCCCGCGTACGAAAGCTGCGTGTCTTTCACCGCGTCGCGGTCGCCAAAGATCGTCAAGTGTCCGCCAAAGAGTCGCAGGCTTACATGCCCCGTTATGTTCTGCACCAGAAAGTTATAAGGCGTGTAGCCCGCGGCCAAGCCAATATTTTTCGAAGTCAACTGCAACTCCCCGCCGATTCCGTAAGACAGTTGCTGGGCTGGTGGACTTGCGCTGTTGGCGGGCATCGTGCCCAGGTAGGGCACATTGCCGCCCGTGAACGCCGCCGCGTTCAGCGTGCCGGAGTTGAGAAATACAGGAAGTGCGATCGCGGTCAGCCGCGCCGACTGACCAAGCGCCGCGGAAACCTCGGCCGGTGCCTCCACATCGGTAAGCCGGTCGAGTCCCGCAGTGCCGCTGCGAACCCTCCCAATAGCGGCGCCGCCCCACCATCCACTGTACGATCCTTCCAGCGAGGCCAGCTCGCTCTCCGCCTGCTGCCGCGGTGTCATCGGCGTGGGCCCCTGCTTCCCATAGCTGCCACCGACTGGATGATGATTGCGCGCCATCAATTCGCTATCCGAGAGCAGAGGATAAGGCGGTCCGATCAGCGGGTAGGCTTGTCCTCCAAGTGGCTGGCCAGCGTTAGCGGGACTCGTCGCCGCAACGCTGGCGGCAGGTTGGATTGGCACAGGCTCGGAGACTGCTGTACTTGCTTCCGAGGGCGTAGTTTGGGTCGCAGCAGCCGGAAGATGTGACGGAGTTCGTGCCGCGGTTCTTGCAGTATTACTGCGTGTGACTGTGCGCGGTTCCTGAGTCGCAGTGTTCACCGGCCGATTCGCCGCAGCACCGGGCGCTACCCTGGGCTGCGGATACTGCTGGGCTCCGGTGTCCGGAGGGCTGCCTCCCTTGCCTGTAGGCGGCGCAGATGGCCGCACTATCTGCGGGCTGCCCTGGTTCTGCGCTGTAAGCTGTTGCGTCGTGTGCTGCGCATCCTCCACCGTGATCGAACCCTCGGGCGGTGGATGGCTCTCTCCTGTTCTCGTCGAAACTGTGTTGGACTGGCGGCGCATCTCGGCGGCATGCGCGGCTGTAATCTCCGGATGCGATGGAAGTGTCTGCGCAGAGTGTGCGTTGGTAAGGGTGCGAACGGTAGGAAGAACGTCTGTCACCTCGGCAGTGGGCGGTGCTGGATGCGGCGTGCTATCACCCAGCCGAACCACCACGGCTCTGGGCATGGCATTGCCTGCATATGCGGATCGTTGCACGCTTTGCGCTGCGGACTTTGGCACAGATGAACCCAACACACGGGCAACTCCTTCCTGCACCCGCATCTGCACCTCTGACTGGCTGGCCTGGTTGTTCACACCATGGTCCAGGCGGGACTGTGGCCCAATCTGGTTCAACTTGCCTTTGCCAGTACTATCCGGTTGCGGATCGGGATTGGTCATATACGGCGGCACAACTCCATTCGGGTCTACCGGCGGGCCGCCATTCGGCACACTGTTCGGAGCCGCTGGTGTTTGTCCGTAGGGATATCCGTAATAGCCGTAGTTCGGTAGTGTCAGTGGCACCTGCGCACTTGGTACTATTCCACCGTTCCCCGGAGCCAGCAGGATCGACAGATCTTGCATCTGCTGCGCATTGGGCAGCCGCGATGCCACAGTGGGAGCGGGCAATCGCAGCTGAGCCGCCAGTTCCGCACCGGGTTCCTCGGGAGGCATAGCCTTCAACGAAGCCCGATAGTAGTCGATGGCCTTCGCTGTATTTCCACGAGATTGCTCGAATCGAGCCCCCAGAATCAGAATGCGCGGGTCATTGGGGAATGCAGCCATGGCGTAGTGCAGCCAGGTCTCGGCCACCTTGTTGTCGCCTGCCTGCAGTGCAGCGCCCACCGCCGCTTCATAGTCCTCCACACTGCCCGACGACATGTTCTGCGCCTTGTAGATAATCACGGCCTGTTCCGGCTGCCCGGCGCGTGCGTATCCATTGGCCAGCGTCTTCAGCACCGCCGGATTATCCGGAAACGCCCGTGCCGCCGCATTTAGTATGGCCAGGGCCCGCTTCGAATTCCCTGCCGCCGCAGTCTGATTGGCGCGCCGCACAGCCCAGTTAGTCCAGATCGCCTGCACAGTCCGGCTCTGCTCCGCGCTCAGGTCGGGACGTCCGCCCAGGTTCATCAACTGGCGATACAGGCCCACATCGTCCTCGCTGTTGTACAGCAGCCACGCATTCTGTATGTCGATATCAGCAGGTGGAGCGGTGTGTTGCGCCACATAGATTTGCTGTACTCGGTTCATCAACAAAAGCGCCTGCTGCGATTGCCCGCCCGTCTGGTATAGCGAAGCCATGGTCTGTAGCGTGTTCACATTGCTCTCAAGTTGGGCGAGCGTAGCGGCTGGAATCTGCCGCATCTGCGCCATTGCCTCCTTGTCGCTGCCCGCCGCGTGCATCGCAAATAATAGTTCGCCCCATGTGTCCGCGCGGTTTGGGTCAGAGGTCAATATCTTCTGGTAAACCGGCACGGCATGCTTGGGATTCCCGCGCTCCACGTAGATTCCGGCAAGCTGCATCTCCACTCCCGCCGATGGCTTCTGACCCGCGCTGGTCTGTTCGGCCTCCACCTTCTCCAGCAGGCCCTGCGCCACATCCAGCTTCTTCTCCATCTGGTAAATGGACGCCACAGTCGCCTCAAAGCCTGGATCGCGCATCACCGTCGCATAGTTGGACGGTGGCATTGCCTCTACAGTCGCCAGCGCCTCCTGATCGTGCCCCAAGGCGTGTTGCACCCGCACCAAACCTTGCCACGCCGCGGTATTGCCATGGTCCACCGCCAGCACCTGAGAGTAGAGGATCGCGGCCTGCTCCAGTTGGTTGCTGGCCAGCAGAATGCCTGCCAATTGCACCTGTATCTCTACCTTCAAATTCTTCGTGTCCGCAGCAAACGGCAGTAGCAATGCGGCTTCCAGCGTCTTCTGTGCATCGGAGTCGCGTCCCACTGCGGAGTAGCTAGTAGCCAGCCCGCGCAGATATGACGCGTCGTGCATCAACTGGGCATGCACCGCGTCTGGAATGCGCTTGTCTGTGGCCAGTGCCAGCGGCGGGTTGCCCGCGACAACTTCCGCCAGAAACAGGCCGCGCCACCCCTCGACGGCCCCCTGGTTCGCCTGCACCGCACGCTCGTACAGTGCCGCTGCCGCGCCCGGCTGCTGCGCCTTCACCAGAGTTCCGGCCAATGCGGTCAGCGCCTCCGAACTGCCTGGGCGCAACTGCAGTGCGGCCCTGTACTGCTTCTCCGCCATGGTCAGATCGTTGTCATTCAACTCCGACTGGCCCTCGCCCATCAGAAACCAGAAGCGAGAAGTCTCCAGCGCATTAGTAAGCCCTTTGTCGTTCAGATTGCCCTGCCGTGCTTGTTCCAGAAAGCTGATAGCACCCAGAAAGTTCCCCTGTTGCATGCGGATGTATCCCATCCCTGCCAGTGCGCGCGAATCGTTGGGCGCCTTATCCAGGATCGCCCTGAAAAGTGCCTCCGCCTGATCGAGATGATTTGCATTGAGCGCTTTGTAGGCTTCGACCACGGTCGCAGACTCCGCAGCAGGAGCTGAAGTCTGTGTGCCCGGCTGAGTGGACTGCGCTTCCATCCGGACGGTGGACGTTGCCAGCGCCACGCCGCCAAGTAGAATCGCAAGGACCCAGAGACGTATTCCACATGCTCTCATCATCATCGTTGTCTGAGCGCTACCCGACGCCGACAGGAATCAGGGCCTGCAGCTACCATTCCGGTGCTGTGGCTATCTCTGAAGAGTATCGCCTTTACCTGCATCGTGTGCCCTGATTTTGGCTATCAGGCTTACTCGGCTGAGGATAACTAGGTCACAATTCTACTTAATTGCGTCTACACACTATCGCAGCTCTCTCTCTCAACGATGCACGAGGAATGGTGCAGCCCTAACCTGCATAGATGACACGAACCCGAAACGGAAGGACGCGGCTCTAGCCGGGGCGATCCACATTCATTTTGATTTGATTATTGACTACTCATAGCTCTGCAGCCGCTCTCGCGCCCGCCGCCGAATCATCGCCCAAAGCAAAGTCGCCATAAGATAACAAAAGATCGCGGCTGGTAGAACAATCAGCCAGGGAAACTCCGCCAGCATAATCTCCGCGCGCGCCAGTATAGGTATCCTCCCCACCCGATAGACCTCGTCCCCGATCGGGTACAAAGAGAAGTTCGTGCCGTGCAGCAATCTCATCGACTGCGAGTACGCCCTCCTCTGCAAGTTCTCTGCAAAGGCAGTCGCGAACTTCTCCGCCGTCGTGTTTAGCTGCATATTTATCGCGCTCGTAACTCCGCCTTCCTGCGCTGCTCGTACCGCTTGCGGCCAAACCAACGCAAGGACGCCCAGCAGAACAAGCAACACAGCGCTGCTCGCTAAACCGTCCTTCGCGACTATCTTCCGCTTGCGCCTCCAAAGTCTGCTCAGCAACGAGCGCGTTGTCTGCGATAAGCCGTACAGCGAAACCTGTAGTATGTGCCGCAGGCTTTTCAAAGGATGCTCTGCCTCGCATCCCTCGCGCGAGTTCAGCCATGTGTCTGCCCGCGAATATAGGATCATGGTCAGCGCCTCAGTCTCCTGCAGGTTTAGCGAGTCGAACTTCGCGCGTAGCATCTCCCCCTCATACTCCACCACCCTGGCCGGTAAAGTTGCCGTCCCATCCAGCAAGGGGAATACGAACCGCACCGAATCGCCAACCTCGGCATGGATCGTCCCCTCGATCCGTGCCTGCACGCCTCCGTTGGAAATATCGCTGGTAATCCCCTGCGCCACCGAACCGTCGCTCAGCAGCAGATCGGACGGCACGGCCCGCTCCATGCGTACTGTAAGACGACGCTGCCGGCTCTCTCGCGCAACCGCGATGGCAACCCCCAACAGCACGACGTTGAACAGCGTCCAAAGTACGTTCATGCAAATCGTTCCCGGATGGCCTCCGTCGTACATCCTGGCTGGCCAGTTTAGGAAGCTCAGCCAACCAGTACCAGCAAACGTGGGAAACTGTACTGCTCGTGCCACGGCGCATAGCAACCCCAGCACGTTGAACCCAAGCAACACAAAGTATGGCCGTGCAATGTGCGCGTCGAAGAATTCGCGGTTCACCACCCCGCCTTTGGCGGTCACGTTGAAACTTCCTTTCCTGACACCCAACAGAGCCAGTATTGTAGGCAGAAAAATATACGGAGCCAGCACCGTCTCGTAGATCTCATTCCAGAAGGTGTGTCGGTGGCGTCCTTGTACGCGCGAGTTGGTCATGTTCGACAGAACCAGGTGGGGAGCGGCATAGGCCAGAATCATCATCCAGTAGCCCGGGATGTTGGTTTGCCCCAGAACCAGGTAGATCAGCGGTGCCGTCAGGAAGATCAGCCGCGGCAGAGCATACAGAAAATGCGACATCGCATTGAAGTAGCAAAGACGTTGCGCCGGCTTCAGTCCAGGCGCCCACAGAGGGTTCTCCAGGTGCAGCACCTGCACCATGCCGCGCGCCCATCGGATGCGCTGCCGCACATGCCCGCTCAACTGCTCAGTCGCCAGCCCTGCCGCCTGCGGAATGTTCAGGTAGGCAGTGTTCCATCCACGCATCTGAATCCGCAACGAGGTATGCGCGTCTTCGGTCACAGTCTCCACCGCGATGCCCCCCACGTCCTCGAGTGCACTACGCCGAATCACAGCGCACGATCCGCAGAAGAACGCCGCATTCCAGAAGTCGTTGCCATCCTGCACCACGCCATAGAAGAGTTCTCCCTCGTTAGGGGTCACGTGGAACTGGCCGAGATTACGCTCGAACGGATCGGGGGAGTAGAAGTAGTGTGGCGTCTGTAGAATGGCCAGCTTGCGGTCGCGCAGAAACCAGCCCATCGTAATCTGTAGAAAGCTACGCGTCGGCACATGGTCCGAATCGAAAATCGCCACAAACGGCGATCGCGTCTGTGCCAGTGCGCAATTGATATTTCCCGCTTTGGCATGTTGATTGTCGTTGCGCGTTATGTACCCGATGCCTGCCTCTTCGGCAAACGCGCGAAACTCCTCCCGCCTCCCGTCGTCCAGGATGAATACATTCAGCTTGTCCGCAGGCCAGTCGATATTCATCGCCGCCAGCGCGGTAAAGCGCACCATGCTCAGCGGCTCGTTGTAGGTTGGAATCAGCACATCCACCGCCGGCCATTCCTGCAGGTCCTCTGGCAACGACACCGGCATGCGCCTTAGTGGCCACAGCATCTGGATATAGCCCAGCAGTAGCACCATGAACGCATAGCACTCCGCCAGCAGCAGAAGACATATAAAGAATGCATTCAGTGTGTTCCAGTGAGTGCCCGGATTGCGGAAGTAGGCAAGGACGGACGATATGCGCCAGAATCCGTAACGATAGGTCGAGTAGAGGGACAGCAGCATTAGCGTCAGTGTTATCTGATACGAGCTTGTACCGCGGTCCATCCATACAGCAAGCAGGATCGTCAACATCGCCAGGATGAGTTGTTGAGGCCATGTTAGCTGGAGCATCCCGGTGAAGCCGAGGAACAGCACTCCACCCACCAGAACCGTAGCTCGCAGCATCCGCAACATAAGGCTGTCGGCCGACTCGAACTCTCTCCATAGTGCCGAGCGCGTCACGGTATACCCCTTTGCAGGTTGGCACTACCGGTCGCCGGCGGAGAGACGCTGCGCAACCACATAGCCACATCCAGGTAATCCTTCGACACCTGCGCATCCGGCTCGTAATCCAACACCGTCATCCCCTCAGCCAGCGCCTCGCTTACCGCCGGTGAGCGGCGAATCACAATTCGCAGTAGCCGATCCCCAAGCTGTCTGCGCAGAACCTCGCGAACATCCAAGTGAAGCGGAAGGGACACATCGAACTGGTTCAGCACGTAGTAGGGCATCAGCGACCGTCCATCGCTGTCCACAATGGTGCGAAACACCCGTTCCACTGCCTGCAGGCCGATCACCGAGTTCATGTCTCCCGTCAGCGGCACAAGCACAATGGGTTGTAGGTCCGCCATGCGCCGCATTAGCCAGCTCGATCCTGATGCCAGGTCCAGCACCGCGCGCTGATTACCCAGGCCATTGCGCAGAATCTCATCGGTCAGGATCTCCTGCCACCGCTTGTCTTCGCTCATTTCCGAAGCATCACGGATCACCAGCGAGATCACGGCCCCAATGCTGCCCTCCGGCGGCAGGAAGGTGCGCACCTCGCCGGGTCGCACCTCACGCTCCCCGAAGTAATACGGTAGCAGTCCGCTTGAGGTTGTGTCCGTGAGTACTACCCGTTCTCCTTGCAGCGAGAGTGCCCGTCCCAGCGTCGCCGCCATGCTTGTCTTGCCCACCCCGCCAGCCATCGAAAACAGCGCCAGCAACGGTGTCTGCGCGTCGCGTGGTCTGCCTGGCATCATCGCCGGCAGCTCCGGCGCAGCCTCTTCGAACACTCCCTTCAGGGCAAACCAGCGCGATGCAACCCGTTCCCGAGAGTCCTGCAACGTCTCTCCACCACATGACTCGACCTTCCCCCCAGACATCTCCCCCAGTGGAAGTTGCTCGATCGCCTCAGACATCTGCGTCAACGGCGGCGACAGTGCATCATAGAGCCACGCCGGTCCGGTCAGTCCGGCCTCAACCTCCGATCTCTCAAGCGCAGCGTCTTCAGTCTTCATACTCTGCTGCTTCATCTCGTCGGGAAGCTCACGCAACAGCGCGTGATCCTCAAACCCGTCCTCTTGCACCCCTGCCGCAACTTGATTGCCAAGCCTGAACTGGGCTATCAACTCGGTGTTCGATCCTATCTTCGCGCCACTCTTTACACCGTGCGGCTGAGGCCCAGCCAGCTTCCGCAGCCGCTCCTCCGACTCCACATAACGCATCGCCTGCTGCCTTGCCGATGCTCGTGCAGCTGCAATTTCGCGCTCTTCGCGCAGTACAACGGCTGCCGCATGGGCCGCCGCTTCGCCCCGGTGGATCGCTTCCAGCCGTTGGGAAGTCGCCCTTCGCGCAGCCTCCTCCGCGCTGGCCAGCGTCTGCATCAGCAACCCCCGCTTCGATTCTCCGTCTATTAATTCGGCTGCGGCCATCGCAGCCAACTCCGCCTGTTCCGCCGTCGCAGCTGCTGCCTCAGCGGCCACCTGCTCCCGCTGCTCACGCTCAAGCATCGCCTTCGCTGCGCGGTACCGCACCTGCGCGCGATACTCCCGGCGCGACGCCGAAAAGTCACGATACTTCGCCCCCTGCAGATTCGCCCACGAGTAAAGCGCAGCCACATCCTCCGGCGTACCGGCTACTGCTTCTTCGTCGCCTGCTGCTCTGCCGCTTGAGTCCATTGCAGCTCCGTATAGGCCCTCTGCCGCATAGGTTTTGCGTTCATCCGCCCCGGCCTATTTACTTCCATTAATTACACTTATGCGCATTTTTACATGTTGCCCTTCAAGCCTACGTTCACCTTCCAGTCAAGTCAATGCACCATCGGTGCGACTTAAAGCTTCCGTCATGCGACTTAAGTGTCACTCCCTCAAACACTTTCCGCGGCAATCTCGCCCGCTCATCTATCATTTCCATCGTCAGATTGCCTCCCATGCAACAGACCCCACCATCAAATGCACCACCTCCTAAAGGCTGCTAACGTCTCACTCCAATCGCCCGCCACGCGACCTTGTCCGCGTCTCGCAATGCTTCGATTTATGCTACCGTTGGAGTGTGGCAGAGAGCGTAGCTCAGTTGGTAGAGCATCGCCCTTTTAAGGCGTTGGTCCTGGGTTCGAGCCCCAGCGCTCTCACCATAAAATCAATCACTTAGTTACTATTCTTCGGCCAAATCACTCCCCTTGCTTGCCTTCCGTTCGCCCGGCTCTTTATAGTTTGCGCTGAGTACCTTCCCATCTCCCTAGAAGGAACACCATGCCCCGGATCTCCCCGGAAGAGTTTGCCAGCAAAATTGGAGCGGGTCTGCTCTCGTTCCCGGTCACCCATTTCACCGACGCCCTCGCCTTCGACGAGCACGCCTACCGCCAGCATATCGACTGGCTTCTAGAGCACAAACCGGCTGGTCTCTTTGCCGCAGGTGGCACGGGCGAATTCTTCTCGCTCACGCTGCAGGAGTTCTCCTCCGTGGTCGCGGCAGCCGTCGAGCAGACCAATCATCGCGTTCCCGTCGCCGCCGGATGCGGATACGGCACCGCCATGGCAAAGCAGTTCGCCCAGGCAGCCGAATTCGCCGGGGCCGATGGAATTCTTCTTCTGCCTCCCTATCTGCTCAACTCCGATCCGGCAGGTCTGGTCGCGCACGCGGAAGCAGTGTGTGCTTCCACCCAGCTCGGTGTCATCTTTTACAACCGAGATAACGCTATCCTCAACGAGGTATGGCTGGAGCGTCTCTGCGAGCGTTGCCCCAACCTGGTCGGCTTCAAGGACGGTCACGGCGACATTGAGTTGATGACCCGCATCTACACGCGCATGGGCGATCGCCTCACCTACATAGGCGGACTGCCCACTGCGGAGACCTTCGCCCTGCCCTATCTCGAGATGGGCGTCACCACCTACTCCTCCGCCATCTTCAACTTCCTTCCTGTGTTTGCCCAGAATTTTTATGCTGCCGTGCGCCGCCGCGATCATGCCGAGGTCTACAAACAGTTGCGTGATTTTGTGCTGCCCTACCTCGATATTCGCAATCGGCACAAAGGATACGCGGTCTCCATCGTCAAGGCCGGAATGCGTGCCGTTGGCCGTCCGGCTGGCCCGGTGCGTCCGCCCCTCACCGACCTCGACAACTCCGAACTGGACGCGTTGACCAGGCTGATCGCGGGGCGCGCGTGAGTCCACTCACTACTTCTCACAGCTCCGGCAAACAGACCCATATCCGATACCTCATCGTAGCCATGCTCTTCATCGCCAGTTGCTTCAGCTACGGCGACCGCGTGGCGTTAGCTGTAGCTGGAGTGGCCATGCAGAAGGCGCTCCTGCTGAATCCAATCAAGATGGGCTGGCTGCTCTCCGGCGCTGGATGGGCATACACCGCCGGCCAGCTACCCTCGGGAGGGCTGCTCGATCGCTTCGGTTCCAAGCGCGTCTATGGCATCAGCATCATTGTCTGGTCGATCAGCGCTTTTTTCATTGGGCTTGCCGGGTACGCGCCCGCGGCACTCGTCTTCACCATCATCTTTAGTTTGCGCCTGGTCTCTGGACTTGTGCAGTCGCCCGTCTTTCCCGGCAATGGTCGCATCGTCGCCTCGTGGTTTCCCACCGCCGAGCGTGGCCGCGCCTGTGCCATCTTCAATTCGTCGCAGTATTTTTCCCTGGTCGCCTTCGCGCCACTCTTTGGCTGGCTCACCACCCACTACGGATGGCGCAGTTGCTTCTACTTTATGGCGTTCTTCGGATGGCTCCTTGCCTTCGCCTGGTGGAAACTGGTCTTCAACGTAAAAGACCATCCACTCATCTCGCAGTCCGAGATCGACTACATAGAGCGCGGTGGGGGTTTGGTCAATCTCGATTCCTCCACTGGAGCACGTCGCAATCCGCTCACATGGACTACGCTCAAGCTGCTTCTCAGTCAGCGGATGCTGGTTGGGATCTATCTCGGACAATTCTGCATTAACACGCTGACAACGTTTTTCCTCACATGGTTCCCGTCGTACCTGGTAAAGCAACGACACATGACGATTCTGCAGGCTGGCTTCGCCGCAGCGCTGCCGGCTCTCTGCGGCTTTACCGGTGGCATCCTCGGCGGCATCTCATCGGATTGGCTTCTTCGTTCGGGATACTCTCTGACCTTCGCCCGCAAGGCCCCCATCATCGCCGGCATGCTGTTATCCGTTACTATGATCGCCTGCAATTACACCAATGTGCAGAGCCTGGTGATGGTGCTGATGTCGCTTGCGTTCTTCGGTAAGGGTTTCGGTGCGCTAGGTTGGACAGTGATCGCGGACACCTCGCCGAAGGAATTGATAGGGGTCAATGGCGGAGTCTTCAATACTTTCGGCAATCTTTCGACGATCACGACGCCGATCATAATCGGACTCCTCGTGAATAACAAGACTGGCTCCTTCAACGATGCGTTGATATACGTCGCTGCCGCGGCGCTGCTAGCCATCTTCAGCTATGTCGTTATTGTCGGCGAGATCAAGCGGCTGGAGCTTCCTCTTCCCTCCCAGGCAGCGTCGTAATGCTCAAGCATAGCCGCGGAGAACTCCGTTGAATCCGCTTCATACTCAAATCGCGCATGAACAGACCCCGCTGGTCACCGCCATGCGCGTCATCCCGGTCGCAGGAACCGACTCCATACTGCTCAACCTCAGCGGTGCGCACGCTCCGTTCTTCACCCGCAATCTCGTTCTGCTCATCGACAACGCGGGCCACACTGGTGTGGGCGAGGTTCCCGGCGGAGAAAAGATTCGCCGTGTGCTTGAAGAGTCGCAGCCGCTGGTCATCGGCCAGCCGCTCTCTGCGTACAACGCCATCCTCGATCAGGTGCAGTCGCGTTTCGCCGATCTCGACCGTGAGGGCCGCGGCCTACAGACCTTCGATCTGCGCACCACTATCCATGCCGTCACCGCCATCGAGTCGGCGCTGCTCGATCTGCTCGGCCAGTTTCTCAACGTCCCGGTCGCCGATCTTCTAGGCGAAGGCCGTCAGCGCTCCAGCGTTGACTTCCTCGGCTATCTCTTCTACATCGGCGACAGCACCAGGACCGATCTTCCCTACCGCAGCGAGCCGGATGCCAGCGACGACTGGCTGCGCCTGCGCCACGAAGAAGCCCTCACCACCGACGCTGTGCTCCGACTCGCCGAAGCCGCACACGCTCGTTATGGCTTCAACGACTTCAAGCTCAAGGGAGGAGTCTTCGCCGGTGAGCAGGAGATGGAGACCATCGCCGCGTTTGCTCAGCGCTTTCCTAACGCGCGCATTACCCTCGACCCCAATGGGGCCTGGTCGCTCGATGAAGCCATCCTCCTCTGCACTGACAAGCAGAACGTGCTCGCCTACGCCGAGGACCCCTGCGGAGCCGAACAGGGGTTTTCCGGTCGCGAGATCATGGCCGAGTTTCGTTCCGCCACCGGCCTGACCACCGCCACCAACATGGTTGCCACCGACTGGCGCGAACTCAAGCATGCTGTCCAACTCCATGCCATCGACATTCCCCTCGCCGATCCCCACTTCTGGACCATGCAGGGCTCGGTGCGCGTAGCCGAGTATTGCCGCCAGGCTGGCCTCACCTGGGGCTCGCACTCCAACAACCACTTCGACATCTCGCTCGCCATGACCACCCACGTCGCTGCCGCAGCGCCCGGCAAAGTTACCGCCATCGATACCCATTGGATATGGCAGGATGGCCAGCGCCTGACCAAAGACCCGCTGCAAATCGTCGACGGCAGCATCCAGCTTCCCGAACGTCCCGGCCTCGGCGTCGAAATCGACATGCCGCGGATCGAACGCGCAAACGCGCTCTACAATACCATGGGACTGGGTGCCCGCGACGATGCCCGTGCCATGCAATTCCTGGTACCCGGCTGGAAGTTCAACCCCAAGCGGCCATGCCTCGTCCCGTAATTTTTCTTCAAAGCCCTGCCGCCGTACCATGGAACTAGGAGTACGAAAATGAAGGTAACTGGTGAGATGTTGATTGGTGCGCGCGCCGTTCGTGGCAGCGATGGCACTTTGTATGCAGTAAATCCCGCAACAGGCGAGCAGTTGGAACCGTCCTTTGGTGGAGGCTCCGCCGCCAACGTGGACGCCGCCTGCAGGTTGGCCGAGGAAGCCTTCGATCCCTTCCGCGCCCTCAGCCTGGAGAAGCGCGCTGCGTTCCTCGAAGCTATTGCCCAGGGCATCCTCGATCTAGGCGAGCTATTAGTAGAGCGCGTCCTCAGCGAATCCGGGTTGCCGCGTGGCCGCGTCGAGGGAGAGCGTGCGCGCACCGTCGCCCAACTCCGGCTCTTTGCCTCCCTGGCACGCGAGGGACGCTGGCTCTGCGCCACGCTCGATCGCGCCATGCCGGACCGCAAGCCCGCGCCGCGTTCCGATCTCCGCGCACAAAAGATTCCCGTCGGTCCTGTTGCCGTGTACAGCGCCAGCAACTTTCCACTGGCCTTCTCCATCGCCGGTGGCGATACTGCCGCTGCCCTTGCCGCAGGCTGCCCCGTCGTCGCCAAGTCGCACTCCTCGCATCTCGGCACCGCCGAACTCGTGGGCCGCGTCATTCAAAAGGCCATCGCCGATTGCGCATTGCCCGAAGGCGTCTTCTCCCTCCTCGTCGGCAGTGGCAGCTCAGTCGGCGAAGCTCTCGTCCAGCATCCTGCCATTCGCGCAGTCGGCTTCACCGGATCGCGCAAAGTCGGCCGCACGCTGGTCGCCTTGGCCGCTGCACGCGAGGTCCCCATTCCCGTTTATGCCGAGATGAGCAGCATCAATCCCGTGTTTCTACTTCCCTCCGCGCTAGCCCAGCGTGCCGAATCCATCGCGCAGGGGCTCGTCGATTCCGTAACCCTCGGCACCGGCCAGTTCTGTACCAAGCCCGGCATCGTCATCGCTCTAGCTGGGCCAGACTTCGACCGCTTCCAATATGCTGCGCAATCCTGCGTTCAGGCCAAGTCCGCAACCACCATGCTCAACTCCGGCATCCATCGTGCCTACTGCCACGGCGCAGCACAGTGGGGTGCGGATAGCGGCGTTCGCGCGATCTCTGCAGGCGGCGAGCCGCAGACCGGCTCCTTCGCCGGCCAGCCCATGCTCTTCGCAACGACCGCTCAGCATTTTCTTGCCTCCCCCAATCTTTTGGAGGAGGTCTTTGGCCCCGCGGCTTTGCTCATCGAATGCGCCAGTGTCGAAGAGCTCATCGCAATCGCCGAATATCTCAACGGCCAGTTGACCGCAACCCTTCATCTCGCTGAGCAGGACACAGCATTAGCCCGCACCTTGCTTCCGCTGCTCGAGCGCAGGGCCGGCCGCATCATCGTCAACGGTTTCCCCACCGGCGTCGAAGTTTGCTATGCCATGGTGCATGGCGGCCCATCGCCCGCTACCTCCGACAGCCGCGTTACCTCGGTCGGAGCCATGTCCATCGAACGCTTCCTTCGTCCCGTCTGCTACCAGGACTTCCCCGCCGCACTGTTGCCAGAATCTTTACAGGACGAGAACCCGTTACATCTGTCGCGTCTGATTGAGGGCAAGCTGCAACTGACGTAACACGCACCGAACCGCACTGCCGTCCGAGGAACATCGCATGTTTACACAACAGAAGTTGCGTCCCCTGTTCGTGCAAGTCGATCCCCGCGATACGGTGGCCATCATCGTCAACCAGGGCGGATTGCCCGCAGGCACGGAGTTCGACTCCGGTCTTACACTGCTCGAAGACGTTCCAGAGGCACACAAGGTCGCACTGGTCGACATCGCCGCCGACGCACCTATTCTTCGCTACGGATCTGTCATCGGATACGCGAAATGCGCCATCCCTCGCGGCAGTTGGGTACACGAAGAGCGGATGCGTCTGCCCGTTGCTCCTTCACTGGATAATCTTCCCCTAGCCACCGCAACGCCGCCGACCATGTCTCCGCTCGAGGGTTACACCTTCCAGGGTTTTCTCAACGACGATGGTTCAGTCGGCACCAAGAACATCCTCGGCATCACCACCACGGTACAGTGTGTTGCCGCTACCGTCGACTTCGCTGTCAAGCGCATCAAGTCCGAGCTGCTGCCCCATTATCCCAACGTCGACGATGTCGTTGCGCTCACTCATAACTACGGCTGCGGCGTAGCCATCGATGCCCCCGGCGCAGAGATTCCCATCCGCACCCTGCGCAACATCAGCCTCAATCCCAACCTTGGCGGAGCGCCCATGGTCGTCAGCCTGGGATGCGAAAAGCTTCAGCCGGTGCGCTTGTTGCCCTCCAACACGCTGCCAATTCTCGCCGCCGATCCCTATATCGTTCGTATGCAGGACGAGCAGTTCCACAGCTTCGGCGAGATCGTCAACGCTATCATGCAGCTTGCCGAGAAACGCCTCGCGCAGCTCAACGCACGTCAGCGTGTCACGCGTCCTGCATCCGACCTCATCGTCGGCCTGCAATGCGGCGGTAGCGATGCCTTCTCCGGTGTCACTGCCAACCCAGCGGTCGGCTACGCGTCAGACCTGCTGGTTCGCGCGGGAGCAACCGTCATGTTCTCCGAGGTCACCGAGGTGCGCGATGGCATTCATCTGCTCACGGCGCGCGCTGCAAACCAGCAGGTCGCACTCGACCTCATCCGCGAGATGGCCTGGTACGACGATTATCTCGACCGCGGCGGTGTCGATCGCAGCGCCAATCCGAGCCCCGGCAACAAGAAGGGCGGCCTCACCAACATCGTCGAGAAGGCTCTCGGAGCCATCGCCAAATCCGGCGCCAGCGCCATCGCCGGCGTCTCAGGTCCCGGCGAGCGCGTCACCACCAAAGGCCTCATCTTCGCCGCCACTCCCGCCAGCGACTTTATCTGCGGGACCCTACAGCTTGCTGCCTCCATGAATATGCACGTCTTCACCACCGGTCGCGGCACGCCCTACGGCCTCGCCATGGTCCCCGTCATCAAAGTTGCGTCGCGCTCTTCACTCGCAGACCGATGGCCCGACCTCATCGATCTCGACGCCGGCTCCATCGCCACAGGCAACGCCACCATCGAGCAGGTTGGCACCCAGCTCTTCCATCTCATTCTCGAGGTGGCCAGCGGCCGCAAGCAGACATGGACCGATCGCTGGGGTCTGCACAACGACTTCGCGCTGTTCAATCCCTCACCGGTTACATAGATCCTTCGCTATGACTGATTCCGGAGCGACTGCCGTGTCTCACAATGCATCCCACACATCCGCCGAATCTCCAGCGCTGCTTCTTCACGGCGTGCGCAAGGCCTTCGACGATGTCGTAGCCGTCGACTGCCTCGATCTCGAAGTCGCGCGCGCGGAGTGCTTCGGCCTGCTCGGCCCTAACGGTGCAGGTAAGACCACCACCATCGAAATCTGCGAAGGACTTACCGCTCCCGATCAGGGGACCGTCGAATTGCTAGGCCTCAACTGGCACAGCCACGCCGCCGAGCTCCGTCAACGCATCGGCGTGCAACTGCAGGAGACACAGTTCCCCGACAAATTATCCGCGGAGGAGGTACTGCGTCTCTTCCGCAGCTTCTTCCGCCGCGGTATCTCAGTGGATGAATCCATACGCACCGCGCAGCTCGAAGAGAAGCGCTCCGCGCGCGTTGGCACGCTCTCCGGCGGCCAGAAGCAGCGCCTCGCCATGGCCTGCGCGCTGGTGGGCGCACCCGAGCTGCTCTTTCTCGACGAGCCCACCACCGGCCTCGATCCCCAGGCCCGCCGCCATCTCTGGGACCTCGTCGACCATCTGAAGCAGGCCGGTCGCACCATCATCCTCACCACGCACTATATGGAAGAGGCCGAGCGTCTCTGCGACCGCGTCGCCATCATGGACCACGGCCGAGTGCTCGCTCTCGGTACTCCGCAGCAACTCATCGCCTCCATCGGCTGCGAGCACATCGTCGAGTTTGCCTTCACCGCCCGCGAGAACGAATGCAGTGCGGCCGATATTGCACTTCTCACCGCGCTACCCGGCGTGCACTCGCACCGCTCCGTCGCCGGCCTGCATCAGTTGTCGGTCCATGCGCTGCACACCGCGGTGCCGCGCATCTTTGCCGAGTTGGACCGCCA
This sequence comes from uncultured Granulicella sp., assembly GCA_903932155.1. GTDB lineage: Bacteria > Acidobacteriota > Terriglobia > Terriglobales > Acidobacteriaceae > Edaphobacter. Next base: position 25,234 of record CAIZFH010000223.1, read on the forward strand.
GGGTCTGCACCTCAGCGAGTTTCGCACTCACTCCGCCACTCTGGAGGACGTCTTTGTCGCGTTGACGGGAAGGAATCTGCGCGATGAATAAACTCCAGCGCAGCAGTCTCTATCAACTCTCCATCATGCGTTTCCGCCTCACCCTGCGCGAGCCGGAGGCCATCTTCTGGGTCTTCATCTTTCCCATTCTGCTTGCCGTGGGACTGGGGATCGCCTTCCGCAATCGTCCAGCGGACGTGCTTCAGGTCGGCGCCACCACGCCCCAATTCACTCGCGCCCTCGCAGCCGACAATGGCCTCGCCGCATCCACCATGGACCAGCCCACGGGCACTCGCGCCCTTGCCAACGGCAGCATTTTGCTCCTCGCCATCCAGCAGCCCGACGGCGTCGCCTATCAATTCGACGACACCAACCCTGACGCGCGCACAGCACGACTCCTCGCCGACCGCGCCATTCAGGCAACGGCTGGCCGTCGCAACGTCGTCCCCGCCGCAGACCGTCTCGTCCACGAGCCGGGCTCGCGCTACATCGACTTCGTTGTACCCGGTTTGCTGGGAATGAACCTCATGGGTTCGGCAATCTGGGGCATCGGCTTCTCCATCGTCGAGGCCCGCCAGAAAAAACTGCTCAAGCGCCTCGTCGCATCCCCCATGCGACGCTGGCAGTTTCTTGCTGCGTACCTCATCTCGCGTCTCACCATGCTGGTGCTGGAGGTCGTTGCCTTTCTCGGCTTCGCTCGCCTCATCTTCGCCGTCCCCTTTCACGGATCGCTGTGGCAACTGGCCATGCTCTGCGTGCTCGCCTCGCTCTCGTTCTCCGCGCTTGGCCTGCTCGTCTCCTCGCGCGCGCGCACCATGGAGGCCGCGTCCGGTCTCATGAACCTCGTCATGCTTCCCATGTGGATATTGTCCGGTGTCTTCTTCTCGGCCTCGCGCTTCCCCGCCATCATTCAGCCCATCGTCCGCGCACTGCCCCTCACAGCGGCTATCGAAGCGCTGCGTGGAAACATGTTGCAGGGCCTTGGCCTGCAACACATGCTCGCACCCATCGCGGTCCTGCTCGCATGGCTGGCCGTACCCTTTGCTGTATCAGTGCGCATCTTCCGCTGGAAATAGTTCGCTCGCCTTGGGAATCCTTGCCGCAAGTTTTACCGCTTGCGTTGCTGCCTCCTGCGGGGTCGGCAGATTGGCGTACCCTCCAAGCGTTCGTCCCTTGCGAAAGATGCATATCCCGTCCAGATAGGGCGCCTTCGCCTGGAACGCCTCATCGCCAACCTTTGCGTCTGTTGCTCCGTCGTATTTCTGCCGCAGCACCTTCAGCACCGCTGCCGCCGACGACGCCGTATCTTCCACCACCAGGAACGCCTGTCCCTGTTTGTACTTCGCGACATAACCGCGCTTCAGTTCTTTCAACCCCAGCACACTCTGAGGAACCAGTCCCGCTGTGTTCTGGTCATCTGTCGGAAACCACGCCAACTCCGCAGGCGCGGTCGTCCGCCCCTCAATACGTTGCGCCATCGTATTTACGAGTGAAGATAATAACTTGGTGTTATCGCTGTTGGGATCGGCGGCGTTCACCACAATCTCCACGTAGTACTTGCCCTTGGCGAAGATGGCGCTCTGTGCCTGTACCTGCCCGCCCATCCCGATCTTCGCGATAGGCGCCCGCGGATCGCGGTTGCTCGCGAACAACCCGTACGCCGCATCGGCATCGTTCATCTCCGACACGTCGATCGTCAGCGTGTTATCGCCCAACTTGCAGTTCAGTGACTTCATCCCCGCGAAGCCGTAGATCAGGTAACCTTCGGCACCACCGTCCTTGTAGTCGTACAGGTTGTCGGCCGTGTATGGATGGATCGCCTCGGACTGCGTCCATCCGGGCACAAGTTGGCAACTGAGAAAGTCCTGCGCACGCGCCAGACCCGCTATCAGCAGAAAAGGCATGAGAACCAGTGGTGCAGCCCTCATGCGAACAGCTCCTGCGCCAGCTTCATCCGCTTCTGCACCTTCACGCCGTACGGGCACAGTACCGTACACTCGGGGCAGTTCTCGCAGCGCGCAGCCACATGCTCGCCGGCCATCTGCAGAAACCTCTCCCGCCCCAGCGCGAACTGACCGTATCCGTCAGCGTAGGTCACATAGCGCAGCACATCGGCCACCGGCAGGCCCTGCGCACAGTTACCCTCGCACTTTCCGCACATGCGGCAGTAATCCGCCTGGATCATCTCCAGGTGCGCGGCCAGTTGTTTGTGGTCTTCCGCAGTCAGTACGCTCGCCATGGCCTTCACGTTCTCATCCAGTTGGTCCATGTCCGTCATGCTTGGAATCGCGGTCGCAACGCTGGGATGATTGGTCACCCACGTCAACGTCTTCAGCAGGGTCTGCCCAGGCTTCTGGCCGCGAGCGCCACCTGCCATCACCTTCATGGCCACCACGCCCATGCCCGCCTTGGCCGCTGCATCGATCGCCTGTTCCACCGCCGGGTCCGTGCCAATGTTAAAGCCAGACAGCACTACGTCGAAGACGCCCTTCTGCACCATCCAGGGAATCAGTGTCTGCTGCCCGCCGTGCGTGCTGATGCCTACAAACCGCGCTTTGCCCTGTTGCTTGGCAAGCTGCAGCGCTTCGATCATGTCGTCATGAATCTCGCTCGGGTTGCTCTTGCCATGCAGATACCACACGTCCACAAAATCCGTCTTCAGCTCGCTCAGGCTGGTGTCCAGTTCTTTCGCCATTCCCGCCTTGTCACGAGCCTCCGTCTTGGTCGACAGCACCACCTGCTTGCGCTTGCCGCCCAGCGCCGCGCCCACCATGCGCTCGTTGTTGCCCCGCTGATAACCGCGAGCCGTATCGAAATAGGTGATCCCAAGATCGGCCGCGCGCGTCACCACGCTCGGGTCCGACGTGATCATGCATCCCATCCCGACCGTCGTTACCTTCAACCCTGTCTTGCCCAGCGTCTTGTAGTTGAGTTTCACCGGCGACCCGGCACTCCCCGCCGGCGTTTGCGCGGAAAGGTTCAAAATCCCCAGACTCGATCCAGCACCCACCACCGGAAGCATCAACCCGGTGGAAAGAAAATCGCGGCGAGACGTTTTGTTCTTCATCTTAGGGCCCCCTATACTACACGCATCCATATAATGCGCATCGTTGGCACAGGGGATGTGATCTCTATCACTGTTTGCAGGGGAAGTCCTCGCAAGCAAAATGCTTGCATAGTGCAGCGGCATAGCCTCGTCCGCCGCTCAGAATGCCTCCCTGCTATGCAGCATCCTCGCCGGCCAGTTCATCCAGCAGCTTGACCGCCGTCGGCAGGTTGTCCACCCCGAACACCACCACCTCCTGCGTCGATCCATGCTCCAGTCCGCAGTACGAGTAGTCGATGTTGATCTTGCTTTCGCCGAGTCGTGCCGCTGCGCGAGCCAGCTCGCCCGGACGGTGCGCCACCCGCGCTACCGCTACCTCTGTCTCCTCGAAGATCATGCTTCGTCCTGCCAACACCGTCCGAGCGCCCTTCGGATCGTCCACCAGGAACCGCGTCAGGCTCTCGCCCTCCTCCACATACGATTGAAAGGCCAGAATATTGACGCCACGTTCCGCCAGCGCCAGAAAGCACCCACCCAGCGCTCCCGGCTTGTCTTCTATCGTTACCGTAAACTCCTTCGCCCTCGGCATCTGGTCCTGCTCCCTTCCTGTCCGGGACTCCGCAACCAGCGGAGTGGTCTTCATCATACGTTCCTTATGCCGCGCTTCTCAACCGCAAGCTTTTCCGAAGACTACACAACTCTCCGCTCGTCGCCGATTCACTCGTCGCTTCATACGTCCTATCAACCTATGTGATATCGCTCACTAATCCCCAGTCGCGCTTGCAGTATCATTGGATTAATTAATTCTTTTCATGCAGAGGTTATCCATGCGCATTGGTATGTTGACGGGGGGCGGGGACTGTCCTGGCCTGAACGCTGTGATTCGTGCGGTGGTGCACAAGGGCGTGCAGCACTACGGGGATGAGTTCATCGGCTTCATGGAGGGCTGGCGTGGCGTGCTCGAAGACCGCACCATGCCGCTCAGCATGAGTTCCATGAGCGGAATGCTGCATCGCGGCGGAACAATCCTGCGCTCCTCGCGCACCAACGTGAAGAAGATTCCCGGTGGATTCGAGAAGTGTCTCAAAGTCTTACAGGACGAGAAGCTGGACGCGCTGATCGCCATGGGCGGCGATGATACGCAGTCCATCTCGGTGGAACTGGCAGAGCGCGGCGTCAAAGTAGTGGGTGTGCCCAAGACCATCGACAACGACCTCAGCGGTACCGACGCCTGCTTCGGTTTCGACACCGCTGTGATGATTGCCACAGAGGCCGTCGGCCGCCTGCACTCCACCACCGAAGCACATAGCCGCGTACAGGTCGTCGAAGTCATGGGCCGAGACGCAGGCTGGATCGCCGTCACTGCGGGCATCGCCGGCGGTGCCGACGTCATCCTCACTCCGGAGAAGCCCATCGATATGGACGACGTCGAGCGCCTGTTGCGCGCCCGCTGGGAGTGCGGCAAGCGCTTCGCAATTGTCGTCGTCGCCGAGGGCGCCAAACTGCCC
>CAIZFH010000224.1 GCA_903932155.1 uncultured Granulicella sp.
ATGGCAGCACCCAGGGCGGGAGCCAGGATGTGCTTCCACTCGTCGAATGTGACAGGGAATTGCGTGAGCGTGAGGGCACCGAAGAAGGCTCCGGCTGCCGTAACTGCACCGACCTTGGCGAAGGATTCGAGGGATTGCATGGTTGGAAGATACGCTGTTTTTGGCGTATATTCTAGAAGAGTTTCTTACCTCGATGGTCTGCCGAGAGGTTGAAGATCCCACCCGACGTTGGCCCTGCGCTTGAACCGCTTTACGAACCCGCGGTGCACCCCGCGCGACGAGACAATCCAGCCGTCCTTGTACGGCTGAAGATGCATGTAGAAGTCGGGCCCGTCGCCGGGGCCTGTGACGAGGCTACCCTTTGAAGAGTAAGGATCTGGCTGAAGATGTGCTGCATGCTCGTCGCCTTTGTTGCCTTCGGCGCCCTCGTGCAATACCGATACAGCGAGAAACTTGCGCATTTTCTAGTGTCCTCGTGGCTACAGCCCGAAGTTGCAAATCGCGCCGCTACCCAACGTCGTTAGGCATCCTGGAATCGTCCCCAAGTTGGCGTCAAGTGTTGTGACAGAAATGGCTGTATTGCAGGCTCCGATGGTCGAGGCCGTGGTTTGCGCAATGCATGCTTGGCTTTGACCATTGATTTTGATCGTCCCCTTCAGAAGCAAACTAGCTGCCGCGCCTCCAGCGCCGGGCGCGTATTTCAGTCGAGCGTTAGCGTTGGCCTCAATAGAACCTGGACCCCAAATCAGTGCGTTAGCGCCGTTGAGATCGGCAATGATATCCACCTGGTTTGCGTTGACCGTGACCGTACTTCCGGTCTCGATATAGGTCCCCGATAGGGATCCGCCAAGCATTTCGAAGCCGCCATGAGCGGTGACCCCAAGGATGGTGTCCTGCTGGAGGCTGACGTAGCCGAGTTTGGATGGGGTATTGACCGTAGTAGAGATCACACCTCCCGCAAACAGCAAGCTACCTTCGTTGGTCACGTCTACCCTAGAAGCGATGAGCCCCAGGCTGGAAACCCCTCCCTGAATGTAGGAATTGTATATTTCTTGGCTGTACGCGTAAAAAGAAGACACCGACAATTGAGACGAACCGGATGGGGTCCCCGTGGGTTGCCTCTGGCAAAGCACGTCCACCATAGCCACAGGCGAACCCATGATGAATGGGGATGCACGCGATGCATTGTTAGCGTTCGTAACCTGGTAAAGAAATACGCCACCGACTACACCCGTACTCCACTGTTCCTGGATCGGCTGGAGGGACGCGACATACAGGGTAGGAAACGTATTGGCCGTGAACGCATCCCCAGCGTTTCCTCCGTTGGTCCAATTGACCTCTGGCGCCAAGTTGCCGAACGGCTGTCCGATGACGGTAGACAGCCCAGGAGCGAGTGGCTGAGACAGTGCCCACGTAGCGCCCGACACGTTGGTGTACACCCACGCTTCGCTAGGGTGTGTTGTGTCAATGATCATCTGCCCGACCGCGATCGAGCCTGGTAGGGAAACGTTGAGCAGTTGCGGCGTGCTCTGGTTTTTAGCTGTCACGGTACCGAAAACTCCGGACGCAACCACCGTCGGCACGCCTTGAACGACAACGTAGGCGCCGTTTTCGAGATACGGACTCAAGTAGAACGGGTCGGATTCGCCGTCGTTGCTCATGCAGGTGAACGTGGTGACCTGGCGAAGGCGAGGACTGTAGGTTCCTAAACGTGCCGCAATTTCGCCGTAGGTCGAGCACGGTCCCTGAAAGCTTCCGACCGATCCGCATGTACCTTGCGTACAGTTATTGTTATCCGAAGCGCAAGAGGTTACGTTCGCAGGATCGAAGTACCATGCAGGAACGGTCCACGCCGGAGGAATTACCGGCATACGATCTCCCCCCGAAGCCGCCCCCAATTTCGTATCGCTGTTCGCCAAGTTGGCTGGCGTGCGGTTCCATCTCCCCGACACGAACCCGCATCGACTTTGGCCGTCTGGTCCTATGCAACTCACCGGCACGGCCCTCATGGCTGGGGCAACTGAGGGTATAGGTAGGTAGCACGCGTCGACGACAGTAACCAAAAGAAGAATAGATGCACGTATCGTATTTTTCATTTTCTTTTTCATCCGACAGCAATCGTGCTCGTGGAATTGCAAACGACCATGAGCAATGTCTTAGTTCCTAGAATAGTGGTTGCTGTATACGAACCAGCCCCGTTTGTGATTGTGGTTCCGGCAACGTTGAGCGTTGTCCCGGAGAAATCCAGAAAATAAGTGCCAACGATCCCGCCGAACGCAATTGTCGCGGCAGCACCAGTTACACCCGTGAAAACCAAGCTTGGCGTCAAAAGCTGCGCGGCTGTTAGATTAAACGTGCCGCCC
>CAIZFH010000225.1 GCA_903932155.1 uncultured Granulicella sp.
AGTGCGCTAATCTGTAGGAAACTACGCCGAGAGAGAGGCTTGGGAGCGATATTCATGAGTGGGACTCCGGCTTTCCGTGGGCGGTTGTGGCTGGTGAGGATGTGGCGGCCAAGTGGATAGCCTGACGGATGCGCGGGTAGGTTCCGCAACGGCAGATGTTGCCATTCATCGCAGTATCAATTTGGGCATCCGTGGGATGGGGAGTGTGGGTCAGCAGACCAACGGCTGACATGATCTGGCCAGCCTGGCAGTAGCCGCACGAGGGTACATCGAGCTTCTCCCAGGCCACCTGGACTGGGTGGGTACCGTCGGGTGAGAGACCCTCGATGGTGGTGATGGAGCCGTTGCCGACAGATCCGACGGAAGTTAGGCAGGAGCGTACCGGGCTGCCATCCAGTAGGACGGTACAGGCCCCACAGGCTCCGATTCCGCAGCCATATTTGGCGCCCTTCAGGTCGAGCGTGTCGCGCAACGCCCACAGCAGTGGCGTATCGGGCGGCAGATCGACGCTATGAACAACATTGTTGATCTTCAGCTTCAGAGGCATCCGGCATTCCCCTTTTCACGCATAGCTATATAGCTTCGCGGACCTTACGGGAGATAGTCTACACACATTGGATGTAAAAATGTGATGTTAGTCACATTTTGTGCCGGGGCGTTTGGGGAGCAGTGGGATAACAACACAGTGTAGTTTGGCTGGAGGTTGTTGGGGGAGTTGTTACAATTTGAGTCTGAGCAGAAAGAGTTTGGATCGAGTGAGATAAATGCTTCGATTTTCGACTGCGGGAGAGAGCCACGGGGAGGCGCTGGTGGCGATGGTGAGCGGGCTGCCGGCGGGCATGCCGTTGGATCAGGCGCTGCTGGATCGCGAGCTCTGGCGGCGGCAGAAGGGCTATGGGCGCGGCGGAAGGATGCGCATCGAACAGGACCGCGCGCACATCCTGAGCGGCGTTCGCCATGGGATAACTATTGGGTCGCCGGTGGCGATGACGATTGCCAATGCGGACTGGAAGAACTGGGAGGAGATTCTGCCGGTGGAGGCGGGCGATGCGGACAAGCACAAGGCTGTAGCGTCACCCAGGCCGGGTCATGCCGATCTGGCGGGGTGCCTGAAGTACAACTTCCCCGATGCGCGCTACGTTCTGGAGCGGTCGAGCGCGCGGGAGAGCGCCGCACGAGTTGCCTGTGGCGCGATGGCGAAGATGTTGCTGCGCGAACTGGGCGTTGGGGTGGCGAGCCATGTGGTGCGCGTTGGCAAAGCGGAACTGGGGCGAGCGGCGAGTTGGGAGGAGATTGTCGCGTTGCAGGCCAAGGACGAGGTGCTGCTGAACTGCGTTGACAGCGAGGACGAACAGCGCATGAAGGCCGAAGTGGATGCGGTGCTGAAGACGGGCGATACAATTGGCGGCGTCTTCGAGGTGGTGGTGCATGGACTTCCGCCGGGTGTGGGCACGCATGTGAACTGGGACGAACGGCTGGACGGTCTGCTTGCGCAGGCGGTTATGAGCCTGCAGGCAGTGAAGGCGGTGGAGATTGGGCGCGGAGTGACGGCGGCTGAGTCGCTGGGCAGCAACGTTCACGATGCGATCGGGTATGAAGGCGCGGGCGATGGCAAGGATGGCGACTTCACTAAGTTTTCGCGCGAGCAAAATAATGCGGGCGGGATAGAAGGCGGGATCTCCAATGGAGAGGATGTGGTAATACGCGGCTATCTGAAGCCGATCTCTACGCTGCGCCGTCCGCTTGCTTCGGTGAGTTTTGTCACGCGCGAGCCGGTGAAGGCCGCCTATGAGCGCAGTGATGTGTGTGTAGTACCGGCGGCGGGTGTTGCAGCGGAGGCGATGGTTGCGCTGACCGTCGTGCGGCTGGCAATCGAGAAGTTTGGCGGGGACTCTTTGGGCGAGATGCTGCGGAACTACAAGGGTTACTGCGAACAGATTCGGGTGTATTAAAGGTAGTTGTGAGTTGTGAGTAGTGAGCGGAAAAGCAAGGACAACGGCAGAAGCAGATTCCTCCGCTCTGCTACGGAATGACAAGAAAAGTTGCGACTGGGAAAAAGATGGCGAAGGAAGTATTGAAGATTCACGAGATTGTGAAGTATCCAGACCCGGTGCTGGCCAAGATGTGCACGCCGGTAACGGTCTTCGACACGGCCTTGAAGTCTTTGGTGGCGGAGATGTTCGAGAGCATGTACGTGGCGCAGGGGATTGGCCTGGCCGCTCCGCAGATCGCACTGACGAAGCGGCTTACAGTGATCGACGTCAGCTACAAGAAAAATACGCAGGACAAGTTGGTTCTAATCAATCCCGAGGTGGTGGAGACCGAAGGTAAGCAGGTAGAAGAGGAAGGATGCCTGAGCCTGCCGGAGATTCGCGAGAAGGTGGCGCGGGCGGCTTGGGTAAAAGTAAAGGCGCAGAACGAACACGGCGAGTGGTTTGAAGTAGAGGGCGAGGAGCTGCTGGCGCGCGCGATGCTGCATGAGATCGACCACCTGAACGGTGTGCTCTTTATCGACCGCATCAGCCGGTTGAAGCGCGAACTGGTGCTGCGCAAGATTAAGAAGATGCAGAAGAACGGCGAGTGGTAGTACTTCGTGCCGTTCTCGACCGCTTCGCGGTGGGTACTTCGTACCGTATTGGACCGCTTCGCGGTGGCTTCGTGTGGTGGTGATGACGGTTTTTGCACGCCGTGGGATTGCTCGATGAGCGATCATATTGATGTGGTGATTCGATGAAATTGGTATTTTGCGGGACGCCTGAGTTTGCGGTGGGTACGCTGGAGGCAGTGATCGCTGCGGGGCACGAGGTTGCTCTGGTGGTGACGCAGCCGGACCGTGCAGCAGGGCGCGGCATGGAGACGCAGGCCCCTCCTGTGAAGCGATCAGCAGCGGCTCGTGGAATTGCGATCATGCAGCCAGAGAAGATCAGGAACAATGCGGAGTTCCGCGAGTGGCTGGAGCGGTTGCGGCCGGATGCAATTGTAGTAGTGGCCTACGGGCGGATTATTCCGCCATGGATGCTAAAGTTGCCGTGGCTCGGGTGCATCAATTTGCATGGGTCGCTGCTGCCTAAATACCGGGGGGCTGCGCCGGTGCAGTGGGCGGTGGCCAATGGCGACTCAGTGACCGGCGTGACCACGATGCGGCTGGATGAAGGGCTGGATACAGGTGAAATGCTAATGACGAGGGAGGTCCTGATTGGGCCGGACGAGACTTCGGTCGATGTGTTTCATCCACTTGCTAAGGTGGGCGCAGAGTTGATGGTGGAGACGCTGGCGGGGTTGGCGGCGGGTACGCTGGCCGGACGGAAGCAGGATGAGGCACAGGCGACACTGGCTCCGATTCTGACGCGCGAGGATGGAGCGATCGACTTTACGCGGACGGCGCGGCAGATATACGATCGCTGGCGCGGATTTCAGCCATGGCCGGGAGGACATACGAAGTTACGCGGGAAGAACCTGATAGTGCATCACATGCGCGTGGAGCCGGGATTATCAATTTCGCCTGGAGAGCTTTTGGTCGATGGAGAGTTGTTGTTCGCAGGTTGTGGCGAAGAGACGAGTCTGGAGCTCGACGAAGTGCAGATGGAAGGCAAGCGTCGAATGAGCGCGGCGAAGTTTCTGCGTGGATTTCAGGTGAAGAGCGGCGAGAGGCTAGGGCTTTGAGCGAAGCGCGGCACGACGGGGTGCGTGGGCCAGGAAAGCGTGCTGTGCGGAAGAGGCCTGTGTCGGCGGGGCCTACGGCTTCCCAGGCAGAGGCGATTGTGAAGATCTCTCCGGCGCGGGCCGCGGCATTCGAGATTCTTACCCTGGTGGGCGCAGGCAAGGGGCACAGCGACGAGTTGTTGCACTCGCCGCGAACAGAAACTCTCTCGCCGGAAGACCGCAACCTGACAACGGCACTTGTGATGGGTGTGTTGCGCTGGCAGATTGCACTGGACGCGCGTGTGGCGTTGTTGTTGGCGCGGCCCGATCAGAGACTAGCGGAGCCGGTGGCGATTGCGCTGCGCATGGGGGCGTTTCAACTATTGCATATGGACCGGATTCCGGCCCACGCCGTGCTGAACGAGAGCGTGGAGATATGTCGCGCGGCGGGGCAGCCCCATGCGTCGGGGATGGTGAATGCTGTGCTACGCAAGCTGGCGGCGAGTCAGAAACCGGGGACGAGAATGCATGAATCGACTGCGTCGTTTGCCGAGAGACTGGGGCATCCGCTGTGGCTGGTGGAGCGCTGGGTTACGGCGTATGGACGCGAAGCCACGCTGGCGATCTGCGAATATGACCAGCACGAGCCAGGTCACGGGGGGTTCTTTTCTGAGCCGGATGACACTGCTGCGGAACCGGCTGGCGAATGTACACCGCAGATGGACGATGGTTCACGCCTGGTGGCGGAGATAGCGGCGGTCGCGATGCCGACTACGATGACCAATGGGCACGCGTCATGTGTGTGGGACTGCTGTGCCGCGCCGGGTGGCAAGGCGCTGATACTGGCGCTACGGCTTTCTGACGCGGAGATTGTGGCGACGGATGGGAATGCGAGACGGCTGGCCCAGATGGCGGCAAGGCTTAGACGATATGCGTACGCACAACGTGTGAAGTGTTCGGTTGTGGATGCATCTGCTGTGGTTTCTGAAACTTCGCAGGATGCGAATTTCGATCTGATCCTGTGCGATGTTCCCTGTAGCGGAACGGGGACTCTGGCGCGCAATCCGGAGATACGTCTGCGACTACAGCCGGAGGACCTGGTGCGTCAGTCTGTCCGGCAGCGCGTGATCCTTAGCGGAGCGTTGCGGCGGCTGGCGCCGGGCGGACGGCTGGTGTATTCCACCTGCTCCCTGGAGCCGGAGGAGAATGAACTTGTGGTGAAAGCGGTGACGTCGGGGGGTGGATTAAGGCGTATTTCGGTTGAGCCGCTGATCGTGAGTCTGGCCGACAGGGGTGTGCTCCGGCAGGAGGCCAGTGCAAGGCTGATCGGTTCTGCGGTGAAGGGGGATGCGCTGCGAACGCTGCCTGGGGTGCATGGCTGCGACGGATTTTTCGCGGTTGTGCTGGAGCGGAAGTAATCGCCTAGAAAAACATCGCACTCAACCAACCTTCACAAAGATGGAAGAGTGGGGCCCCAATTTATTTCTTTTTCTTTTCAGCCGGGACGAAGACTTCCGTGACGGCCTGGCGTAACAGATCGAGCGGAAGCAGTCCCTGCGCTAACACGAAGTTGTGGAATCGCTTTGCGTTGAATTTCGGTCCCAGCGCGGCCTCCGTGTCCTTTCGCAATTGGAGCATTGTTGTGTAGCCGAAATAGTAGCTATTGGACAGTTCCGGCGAGCGGGAAGAGAACTGTCTGACCTCTTGCTGTGCGTATGCAGGACTGAGGACGATATCGTTCACCAGCAACTTGGTGGCGTCCTCCGGAGTGATTTTGCCCGAGCTCAGTTCTGAGCCGAGGAAGGCTCGCGCAGTGCGCAGCAGGCGCAGTTGTAGTGTGATCAACTGCCCATCGGCCGGTTCGTAGGGCTGCATGATCCATTCCGAGTAAAGTCCCCAGCTATCGAAGCTGGTGGTATTGAAGGCATACAGGATGCGCGCCAGACTAACACCGTGCTCCACCATCGAATTGAATTCGAGATCGTTCCCCGGGCGCGCCTCATGCGCGATCATCGGCCAGGCCACTGCGTCATAGGTGTAGTCGTCGAACCTGTCCACCTTGCTGCCGGTGTAGATGGAGGTATTCTGCGGCAGGACAAACGCTCCCTTCTGTCCAGTATTTTGCAGGAGAGGAGGGGGTACAAAGTGCGGGGCAGGCACCTGCGCGGCCTCACTCTCGGCCGCAGTCTGCACGCGAACAGTTGCCGAGCGAACGGGCAGCGTCAGCAGGTCCTTGGCTGTGATGATCTCTTCGATTGTTTTGATCCGTTTCTGATAGAACGGCAGGATTGCATCTCCCGCGATCTGTGTCTTCTTCAGCGAGCGGATTACATCGCGATAGTCGGACGAAGTCCATCCATTTTGCTTTGCCACTGCGGATGCTAGCGGTGCCATCTCTGCTTGAATAGCCGTGAAGGACGCGTGGGCCTGAGAGGCAAGCTGCTCCGGTGGAATATCGATGCCATAGTTTTGCAGGCTGAAGGCATACTCTTCTGGCGTCAAACGGGCGTCGGTACGGCCTTTGGGCATTACAGCCCCGCGGATCCATGTATCGTAGTCCGCCAGCTGCTGTTGCAATTTAAAAAAGGGATCCTGCCAACCAGTGAGTTTGTACTTATCGAACAGCGCACGCATGCTGTTGATGTAGGAATTGTCTCGTTCGAGCTGACTCTCCATCTCGGCAATCGAGGGAAATATGACGCCAGGCTTGGCCATCTGCTCGATCATGCGCTGCTTCAGAACATCTGTGATGGGTTTGAAGCCGGGCTCCATGCCGGCGTACTTGCGCAGCCGGATGAGAGCAGCAGGCCTGCGTTCAGCTGGGATCTGTTCGTTGAGCAGGTTACTGATCCCGATAAACACGGCCGATGTGGGGTCGAGGAACATCACCTTGTGATCAAGCCGATAGTCATCCTCGCGGAATTCCAGGTTGAATACCCTCTGGAGAATCTGGAGGTCTTCGCGCACATTTCTGTCCTTCTCCTTAGCCTCCACTTTCTTCAGTTGCGCGAGGCTATCCGCCAATTCCTTGCGTTGGACGATTTCTTCGGCGCGGGTTAAGTCGGTTATCGAAGAGTCGTACTTCGCTACCCCCTGCGCAAGGCCGCTGTCAGGCGAGTACTTTCGCTGCACATCGAGGAGCATCTGGGTGTACTGGTCGCTTCGCACAACCCAGGCAGGGACAACCCCCGAAACAGGGGTGGAAGATGCTGTCGCAGCGGGGCCCGAAGGCTTTTGAGGAGCGGAAGACTGCCCTTGAAGAGAAGAAATCGCAGTCACCAGGCAGGCTGCGAGTAAGAGGCGCGTAACGGTGAAACGGTGCATCGGAAGATCTCCAGTGTGGGACTACAACCAGCATACGACCTATCCCGCACATGGAACAGGGAAAGCGCCATTCCGCTGAATACTAAATCCTTATGACCCAAACCGCGGGCTAGGCCCCATCACCTTGTATTCTAGAGTGAGGGCCTGCACACACTAACATCGAACTACCAAACTATCTATGAATTCATCGCATCCATTCCTCGATCTCCTGCAGCAACGTGTCATGGTGTATGACGGCGCTATGGGCACATCGATTCAGAACTACTCGCTCACTGTCGATGGTGACTTCGATGGCAAAGAGAACTGCTCGGAGATTCTGGTTGTCACACGGCCCGATGTGATTCGCGAGATTCACGCCAGCTATCTGGAAGCAGGGGCCGATGTGATCGAGACAGACACGTTTGGCGGATCGTCGCTGGTGCTGGCGGAGTTCGGGATTGCCCACCGCGCGCGCGAGTTGAATACGGCAGCAGCCCGGTTGGCAAGGGAAGTGGCGAGCGAGTACTCCACGACGGAGAAGCCTCGTTTCGTAGCGGGGTCGATGGGGCCGACCACCAAGCTGCCGTCGCTGGGCCACATAGGCTACGACGCGATGCTGGCCAGCTACGTCGAACAGGCGGAGGCGCTGATCGAAGGCGGCGTCGATATTCTACTGGTCGAAACCAGCCAAGACCTGCTGCAACTCAAGATCGCTCTGGCCGCGTGCAGCGACGCGATGAAAAACACCGGCGTGACGCTGCCGATCCAGGCGCAGATCACGATGGAGGCAACGGGCACCATGCTGCTGGGTAGCGAGATTGGCGCGGCGCTGGCGGTGCTGGAGTGCTTCCGCCCCGATATAGTGGGCCTCAACTGCGCGACCGGGCCTGCCGAGATGAACGATGCGGTGCGCTTTCTGTGCCAGAACGCGACCATGCCCATCAGCGTGCTGCCCAACGCAGGGTTGCCGCAGAACGTGGGCGGACGCGCCGTCTATAAGCTGACACCGGAGGAGTTTGCCGAGCACCATCGCCGCTTTGTGTCGGAGTACGGCGTGCAGGTGGTTGGCGGATGCTGCGGCACAACGCCCGCGCATATCAAGGCCGCAGCGGAGGCTGTGGCTGGGCTGAGGCCGCTGGTGCGCAACAATAAGCCACAATCGGTGGCTGCGAGCGCGTTCTCGGTGGTGCCGCTGGAGGTGGACGGGCAACCGGCGATTATTGCGGAGGAGATGAACGCCACCACGCGCGTCACGCACTTCAAAGACATGGTGCGCAAGGGCGACTACGACGGCATCTTCACCCTGGCCAAGCGACTAGTGAGCGAGGGATCGCAACTGCTGGACATATGTTGCGCGGTGGTGGGCGAGGACGAGGTTGCCTACATGAATGGCGTGATGGAGAAGATTTCCACGCGTGTGCCTGCGCCCATACTGATCGATTCCACCGAGGCCAACGTCATTGAGGAGGCGCTGAAGCGAATACCGGGCAAGCCGATCATCAACTCTATCAATCTGGAGGATGGCGAAAAACGGACCTCGCTGGTGTTGCCGATGGCACGCCGCTACGGGGCGGCGGTGATTGCGCTGACCATCGACGAGGACGGCATGGCGCTGACTGCGGACAAGAAGCTGGCCGTTGCTCACCGCATCCACAAACTGGCCACAGAGAAGTATGGTCTGCGCTCGCAGGACCTGATCTTCGACGCACTAACGCTGCCTATCACAACCGGCCAAGAGGACTACCGTACGGCTGGCATCGAGACGCTGGAGGCGGTACGTCGGATCAAGCTGGAACTGCCGGAGTGCAGAACGACGCTGGGTGTATCGAACATCAGTTTCGGACTGAACGCGTATGCACGACGCGTACTGAACAGCGTGTTTCTGAAGGAGGCGGTGGATCGAGGGTTAGATTCTGCCATTGTCAACTACACCAAAATCTATCCTTTATACAAAATTCCTGAAGTAGAAGTTGAGCTTGCGCGTAACCTGATCTTCCGCAATGTAGAGACGGAGCAGGATCCGTTGCAGCTCTACATGCAGTACTTCACCGGGCTGACGAAGGGTGCCGGAGCGGAGGAGGAGACAGCGGCCTCGACCGACGATATGTCGGATGAGGAGAAGCTGAAATACCTGATCATCAACGGCGAACGCGGGCTGGGCCAGGGCGAGAGGAAGCAGTCGCTGGAGAAGATTATCGAAGACGCGCTACTGCGCTACACGCCGCTTGACCTGATCAATACCGTGCTGCTGGACGGGATGAAGACAGTGGGCGAGTTGTTTGGCGCGCGCAAGATGCAGTTGCCCAGTGTGCTCGATTCGGCGGCGACGATGAAAGCCGCGGTTGCGTATCTGGAGCCGAAGATGGAGAAGGCCGAGGGCAATCAGCGGGGGACGATCGTGCTGGCGACAGTGAAGGGCGACGTTCACGACATCGGCAAGAACCTGGTGGATATCATCCTCTCCAACAACGGCTACAAGGTGGTGAACCTGGGTATTAAGCAGCCTGCGGGGACGATCATCGAGGCAGCAAAGCTGCACAATGCCGATGCCATAGGGCTCTCAGGCCTGCTTGTGAAATCGACGCTTGAGATGAAGTACGTCATCCAGGACCTGCAATTGATTCAGTCGCAGATTCCGGTTATCTGCGGCGGTGCGGCGCTGACCCGCAAATATGTGGAGGACGATCTGCGCAAGGAGTACAGCTCGTCGGTATTCTACGCGGAGGACGCGTTTGCCGGGCTGCATGTGATGAGCGATCTTACCGACGCCGACGAGAGCGTCCGCACCAGCCGCCTGAGCGATGGGGCTAAGCGCCGTGAGTTCAATCGGCCTGGTGCGGCGGAACACCTGGCGTCGCTGCCGCCTGCCACTACGGAGCGTTCTGCCATTGTGAAGGATGTCGAGGAGATCCCCGTGCCTCCGTTCTTCGGCGTGCGCACACGGCGCGATTTCGATCTGAATGAGCTATACAAGTACATCAACGAGACCGCGCTGTTCAAGAACCAGTGGCAGTTGAAGACTGCCTCGGCGACCGACTATCTGCGACTGGTAGATGAAAAGTTCCGGCCCATCCTGAAGGAACTGGAGCAGGAGGTCATTGCTAACGACTGGTTCGATCCGAAGACAGTGTATGGATGGTATCCAGCGCAGAGCGAGGGCAACGAGGTCATCGTCTACGAACCTGAAGGGCAGAAAGAGGAGTTGCTGCGGATTAATTTTCCGCGGCAGAGGGAGGGACGGCTGTTGTCGATTGCCGATTTCTTCTCGCCCAAATCATCCGGGCGGATGGATGTGATTGGCTTCTCTGTGGTGACCATCGGAAGCCGTGCCAGCCAAGTGACGCAGAAACTTTTCGAGGCTGGCGACTTTACGAAGTATCTGTACCTGCATGGGCTGTCAGTGGAGACAGCCGAGGCGCTGGCGGAATACATGCACGTCGTGATGCGCAAGGAATTGGGCATCGACGGAGAGGACGCGCCGGATGTGCGCGATCTGTTCCACCAGAAATATCGTGGCTCGCGCTACTCGTTCGGTTACCCGGCGTGCCCCACCCTGGAGGACCAGGCGAAGATTTTCTCGCTGCTGAAGCCGGAGGAAAAGATTAACGTGCGCCTGACCGAGGGCTACCACATTGAGCCGGAACAGAGCACCAATGCGCTGATCGTGCATCATCCGCAGGCGAAGTACTTCGTGGTGTAGAGGCGGCTAGAGCTTGGAGAGGTAGTCGATAATCTCGGGGCTGGTCCAGTCCTGCGCGGAGACGAACTTGCGGCGAAGGATGCCCTTGCGGTCGATGATGTAGGTCTCGGGAATCTTGATGGTGCCGTAGAGGTGTGGCACGCGTTGGGAGGGATCGCGTAGGGTGAGGAAATCGACATGATAGTCGAGTAGAAAGCGGCGGTAAGCATCGGCGTCTTCATCCTGGCTGATGGCGAGAACAGTGATCTGAGGAAGGCGATGTTGCAAGGCCAGCAAACTAGGTGTCTCTTCGACACAGGGCATGCACCAGGTGGCCCAGAAACTGAGGATGACAGTGCGGCCGCGCAGACTAGCGAGCGAGACGTTCTGGCCGCCATCAGCCAGGGTGAATTGGGGGGCAAGAGAGCCGATGCGGGCGGGGTGATCGCCGCGGTCGCATGCAGTGAGGGTGAGCGCACAGAGTGCGATGAGAAGAACTCCGGCTCGAACAATTGGTATGGCTATGCGCACGCAAGGCTCCTGCTTCCTATAATACGAATCTGTGAGCGATATGGGTGAAGTGTCAGCGACGAGCGGGTTAGCAGAGGGGGCGACGGATGTGCGTCTGCGGCTGTCGGTGATTGTGCCGGCGCGCAACGAGGCGGCGGTGCTGGGGGAGTGCCTGCGGTCGCTTGTGGAGCAGTCGGAGGTAGGGTTTGGGCTAGGGGTGGAGTGGGAGCTGATCGTCGTGGATGACGATTCGACGGATGGGACGCGGAAGATTGCGCAGTCTATCGCGGCCGGGCGCGACGGGGTGGTGGTGATCGACGCTCCCAGGCTGGATCAGAGCGATCGCGGCGGATTTACAGGGAAAACGAACGCATGCTGGGCGGCGGCGCAGCGCGCGCGCGGCGAGTGGCTGCTGTTTACCGATGCGGATACGGTGCATGAGCACGGTGATTTGTCGCGGGCGCTGCATGAGGCAAAGAAGTATGTGGTAGTGCTGCTGTCTTACTCGCCACGCCAAATTCTGACAGGCTTCTGGCAGCGAGCAGTGATGCCTCTGGTGTTTTCCGAGTTGGCGAGCGTCTATCCTCCGAAGAAGGTGAGCGATCCGGCGAGCCGCCTGGCAGCAGCGAATGGACAGTTTCTAATGGTGGAGCGCGAGGCGTACTTCGCCGTGGGCGGACATCGCGCGGTGGGGCAGGAGATTCTGGAAGACGTGGCCCTGGCGCGCAAGATCAAGCGCGCGAGGCGCGTAATTCGCTTCCGCTACGCTCCGGACGCGCTGGCGGCACGCATGTATCGTACGCTGCCGGAGATGGTGGAGGGCTGGACCAAGAATCTGGCGCTGCTATTTCCCAGCGCGGTGCTGGTGGCCGGGATGCAGATGCTGCAATTCCTGCTCTTCTTTGGCCTGCCCGCGCTGGCGATGGGGATGCCGCTACTGGTGATCTGGCAGCGCTGGGCGATCCTGCTGGTGTGGCTGCGGACTACCTGGGGGTTCTATGGACGGGTGGCGCGATCGAAATTTGCAGCGGGAGATGTAGCGATCTCGATCTTTGGGGTGCCGCTGTTTTGCTGGATGTTGCTGCGCAGTTATCTCCATCATCGAGTGACAAGGTCGGTGGATTGGAAGGGACGACGATATAAGGTTGGGCGTTAGTTGCGGCTGCGGGATATGCGGCGCATCGAAGCGGTTGCAGCCACATCTAATTATGTGATTGAGAAGAGCGGGTTGTTTGATTGATCTGTATGTGATTGAGTGAGGTACGATGATTCTTCTGACGCGAAAGGCTGAGTTTTCTTCGGCGCACTATTACTGGAACGAGGCATGGTCGAAGGAGGAGAATGAGCGCGTCTTTGGGCGGTGCGCCAATAAAAATGGGCATGGACACAACTACACGCTCGAGGTGACGGTGGCGGGCGAGGTAGATCCTGTGTCAGGATTTGTGGTGGATCTGAAGGAGTTGAAGGAGATTCTGCAACGGGAGGTGGTGGGCGTGTATGACCATCGGCATCTCAACCTGGAGGTGCCGGAGTTTGCGGCACGCACGGGAATGATTCCAACGACGGAGAACATAGCGATTGCGATCTGGGGACGGCTGGAGGGAAAGATTCCAGGGGCTAAGCTGCATCGGGTGCGCGTGTATGAGATGGTGGATTTATTTGCGGACTACTACGGGGAGCTTTGATGGCAGGCTTGGCACAAATTGCGAGGCAGAGCGCGGGGCCGAGGGCGTATCTTACGCGACGGTACCGGCTGAGCGCGTCGCACAGGCTGCACTCTGAGGCGTATTCGGAGGAGGAGAACAAGGCAGTCTATGGAAAGTGCAACAATCCGCATGGGCATGGTCACAATTATGGGATCGAAGTGACCGTAGGCGGGCCAGTGAACGTCGAGACGGGAATGGTCTGTGATCTAGTTGAGCTGGATGGGTTTGCGCAAACGAATTTACTGCGGCGGTTTGATCAGAAGAACCTGAATACCTTGGATGAATTTCACGAGGTCGTGCCGACGACAGAGAACCTTACACGAGAGGTCTATCGCATATTTCAAGACTTTCGCGGGGCGCGGGTTGCGCGGATACGGATTGAAGAGACGGGCAACAACTCGTTTAAATACGGGGAAGAGTTGGGGAAGGGCTGAGACGATATGAGCGAACACACAGTCTTGGAAGCAGGTACGGCAGCCATGCTGTCTACGCAGGAGATCTATCGAGAGCTTCTGATCCGGATCGGCGAAGACCCGGCGCGCGATGGGCTGGCGGAGACTCCGGAGCGCGTGGAGAAGGCGATGGCGTTTCTGACCCAGGGCTACACCATGGACGTGGCGACGGTGCTGAACGGGGCGCTCTTCGAAGTGGACTACGACGAGATGGTGATGGTGCGGGACGTCGAGTTCTATTCGCTGTGCGAGCACCACATACTGCCCTTCTTCGGCAAGGTACATGTGGCGTATGTGCCGAGTGGCAAAGTGATTGGTTTATCCAAAATACCGCGGCTGGTGGAGATGTTCTCGCGGCGGTTGCAGGTGCAGGAGCGCCTGACGACGCAGATTGCGGATGCAATTGCGGAGGCGATCGCGCCGCAGGGAGTGGGCGTGATTGTGGAGGCGCAGCATTTGTGCATGATGATGCGCGGGGTGGAGAAGCAGCACTCAGCAACCGTGACCTCGGCGATGCGTGGCGTCTTCAAGACGCAGAACCAGACGCGCAACGAGTTCCTCTCGCTGGTGCGGCACGGCGGCTGCGAGAGTTAGGCATCGCGCAGGAAGACCGCGTAGTCTGAATAGGCGATGAACGGATTAATGGTTGTGGACAAGCCCGCGGGGATGACCTCGCACGATGTGGTGGATATTGTGCGCAGGGCCACGGGCGAGCGCTCTGTGGGGCACCTGGGGACGCTGGACCCGATGGCCACTGGAGTGTTGCCGCTGCTGCTTGGCAAGTACACGCGGCTGGCGCAGTTCTTCACGACGGCGGAGAAGGGTTACGAGGGGACGATCCGCTTCGGATTTGCGACCGACACCTTCGACGCGGAGGGGACGGCAGCCGGCGAGGCCCGTCCTTTGGGGAAAAATCTGGAAGAGCTGCGCGGGCTTGCGGAGCGGTTCCACGGCGAGATGGAGCAGATGCCGCCGGTGTTCTCCGCAAAGAAGATTGGCGGAGTTCCGGCGCACAAGCTTGCGCGGGCGGGCAAGCCGGTGGAGATGAAGCTGGCGCGGATCGTGATCCACCACTTTGAACTAATGTCGCTGGAGGGCGAACTGGCCAGGTTCGAGATGCAGGTGTCGGCGGGCGGATATGTGCGGTCGGTGGCGCACGAGCTGGGTGAGCTTGCGGGATGCGGGGCGCATCTGTCCACGCTTCGCAGGACACAGGCCGGGGCGTTCACGCTGGCGCAGGCGATTGGGCTGGATGAACTGAAGGCGCTGGCGGGCACGCCAGAAGAGATCGAGCGGCGCATGCCGCATCCGCGAACTCTGCTGCCAGAGATGCCTGCAGTGACGGTGGACGAGCAGGCGGCGGGGCGATTGCGCAACGGGATGCAGGTAAACCTGCCGGAGTATTCCAAGGCGGAGCTGGTGAAGGTGTTTACCGGCCCGGCGGAGCTGCTGGGGATTGCGCGGCGAATTGCGGGCACACTGATGCAGCCGATTGTTGTGCTGGCGTAGAGACACGAAAACCCCATCTCTCATGAAGAGAGATGGGGCGCACGCTTGATCTATCTGGCTCGAAGCCTAGCGTCGGTCGCGGCTGTTGTCGTGGTTTTCGTGGTCCCAGTGGCCATCGTGCATCTGCCAGCCCTGCTGGTAGCGGTCGTAGTGAGGATGGCTCCAATAGGCGCCTGCGTAGGGTGGTTGCTGCCATACGCCACCGTGCCAGACGTAGCGGCCTCCATCGTCTCCCCAGTAGCCTTCGGTCCAGACATAACCCGGACCGGGCATGCGCGGCTGAACTTCGCGGCGCAGGGGTGGCGGGGTACGACCGATGTAGACATGGATCTGGGCGGCGGCGGATGCTGTGACGGAGGCAAGAACTAGGCCACCGGCGATCATGTTGAGTTTCCAGTTCGAGTGATTGAGCAAGAGAGTTCTCCATTCCGGCGTACAGACCGTTAGATGCAAACGCGGAGTGGGTGGAGATTTCTATCGCATGGTCCTACTTCTTTAGCAATGGCAGGACGAGGGCAAGGACGTTGTGGGCGACGACCTGATTGCCTTTAGCGGTGGCGTGGGTGCGGTCGCGCTGCATCATTCCGGGTACGCCGTAGACATCCTTCAGCAGGAAGGGAAGCATGGGGACGCGGTACTTCTTCGCCAGCAGGCTGTAGGTCTGGTTGAACTGAAGGATGTAGTCGGGGCCGTAGTCGGGCGGCAGGGTGATGCCGACGAGGACGACTTTGGCTCCGGAACGCTGAAGCTTTGCGACGATCTGATCGAGGTTTGCGCGTGTGTCTGCGATGGGCAGGCCGCGCAGTCCGTCGTTGCCGCCGAACTCGACGACGACCACGGCGGGATGCAGGGCGATGACCTCTGGCAGGCGCTCGACGCCGTCCTTAGTAGTATTGCCGCTGATGCCCTGGTTGTCCACCCGGTAGCGGATGTGGAGTTTATCGAGGTCGGATTGCAGGTAGTCCGGGTAACTCTGTCCGGAATCAACGCCGGGACCGGCGGTCAAGCTATCGCCGAAACAGACCAGAATAGGGCGATGATCGTTGGGCTGGGCTTTGGTCTGTGCGGGGGCGAAGTCCCGATCGTCCGGCGCTGCGACTGTGTCGTCTGAGGGTGCCCCAGCGACGTTGGGCTTCGTGTATGGCACGGGAGTTGGAGCGGAGTTGGAGGCGCTATTGCTAGCACGGCAGCCGGACAGGACGAGCAGGCAACACACCATCACCGGTAAGGAATAAACTTTACGCATCGTTCCAACGTATCAAAGATACAGTGCATGAATGGGATAAGAGTGCATTGTGGAGAACTACTGCGGTCTTTTTGAAGGACGAAGAAGAGGAGTTGAGCGGTGAACGAAGATGTAGGTACGCTGCAACCAATGATTGCGGTCAATGGTTTGCGAAAGTCGATCCGCAACGGCCCTCGGACGGTGGATATTCTGCGCGGGCTAAATTTCAAAGTTCCCAGGGGCCAGTTTGTTGCAATTATGGGAGCATCCGGCAGCGGAAAGTCGACGCTGCTTGGTCTGCTGGCCGGGCTGGATACGCCGAGCGGGGGTGGCGTGCTGCTAAACGGGACAGCGATCAGCTATCTTCCGGAGGACATGCTGGCGCAGGTGCGCGGCAAGACAGTGGGGTTTGTGTTTCAGTCTTATCAACTGATACCGACGCTGACTGCGCTGGAGAATGTGCTGCTGGTACATGAACTGAACGCGGAGGGCGATGGCAAGCCGAGGGCACGGCAGTTGCTGACCAGCGTAGGGCTGGGCGACCGGATGGACCACTACCCGGTGCAGCTCTCGGGTGGCGAACAGCAGCGGGTGGCGCTGGCCAGGGCGTTCGTGCTGCGGCCTCCTATCGTACTGGCGGACGAGCCGACGGGGAACCTTGATACGACCAACGGCGCGCATGTGCTGGAACTGCTGCTGGATCTAAATCGCACGGAGGGAACGACTTTGGTGCTGGTGACGCACGATGCGACGCTGGCTGCATGCGCGGATCGACGGATTGTGCTGTGCGACGGGCTCATTGTTTCGGATGAGATGAATGCAGACCCTCATAGGCCAGACCGGCAGACTACGGCTGGGACAGCGGCGGGCGCATAGATGGCGAACGGGCTGGCATGGGGCTCTGCGGCGAAAATCGCCTCGCGCGAGATGAGAAACTCTCGCGGCAAGTTTCTGTTTGTCATTCTTTCTGTTGCCATTGGAGTGGCCGCGCTGACCGGAGTGCGTGGCTTTTCTGCGTCGTTCCGCTTTACGCTGCTGGATCGCGCGCGATCCATTATGGCGGGAGACCTTGCCGCCAAGATGAATGAGCAGCCCACGCCCAACGAGCTGAAGGGTTTGGACGAGATTGGCGCGGGCGGCGTTCAGAGGACGACGGTGACGGAGATGATGTCGATGGCGGCATCTCCAAACTCAATGAATCCCCTGCTGGTGAGCCTGAAGGCAGTCGATCCCGCGCTTTACCCGTTCTACGGTGACGTGGACCTCTCGCCGGCAATGGGGCTGAAGACGGCGCTTGGGCCTGAATCGGTGGTAGTGGGAGACGATCTGCTGGTTCGGCTTGGGCTGCATGTGGGCGACGCATTGAAGTTGGGAGGGCAGACGTTCCGCATTGCAGCGACGGTAGTGAATGAGCCGGACCGGCTGTCAGGAAATTTTGCAGCTGGGCCGCGGGTACTGATCTCGCGCGATGCGTTACAGGCTACCGGATTGCTGGCTCCAGGCAACCATGCAACGGAACGGCTTTTGTTCAAACTACCGCCGCCGGGTGATGGGCGGCCCGTGTCGGACACGGCGGTTGCAGATCTGAAAACCAAGATTACGACACTTCTGCCTGAGGCGCAGATTACGGACTATCGCGAGACTAATCCGTCGCTGACCGAGGGTCTGGACCGCGCGACCAGCCTACTGTCGCTGATGAGCCTGGTGGCGTTGGTACTGGGTGCGGTGGGCGTGGCGATGGCGATGCGCGCACACCTGCAGCAGAGGTTGGACACGATTGCAATCATGAAGTCGCTGGGCGCTCGCAGCGGGCAGATCATGAAGATCTATCTGCTACAGACGCTGTTGTTGGGGATTGCCGGGGGAGTACTGGGCGTGCTGTTAGGGGTTGCGGTGCAACTTGCGTTTCCGCTGGTTCTGGGCACGCTGATTAATGTTCCAACCCAGTACCATCTTCAACCGAGGGCGATCTTTGCCGGACTTGGTGCGGGCGTGCTGACGACGCTGCTGTTTACCCTGCCGCCGTTACTGGACATCCGCAGCGTGAGACCGATCCTGATCCTGCGCCGCGCGGTGGAGGACAACGACGACCCGTTTATTACGGCGCTGTGGAAGAAGATCAACCAAAATATGGCGCAGATATTTGCGACGGTTCTGATTCTGGTGGGATTGGTGCTGATCGCGATGACGCTCTCCGACTCCGTGGTGGTAGGCCAAAGGTTTTCGGAGGGACTCGTTGGGGTGCTGCTGGTGTTGCTGGCGGCATCGGCTGCTGTGCTGCGAGGACTGAAATTTTTTCTCAACCGCACGCGACTGCATCTGCCGTCGGCGTTGCGGCACGGACTGGCAAACCTGTATCGTCCGGGCAATCCTTCGGCGGCGCTGCTGGCTGCGCTGGGCATGGGTGTGATGCAGATTATGACGGTGTACCTGGTGCAGCGTGCGGTGGTGAATGAGCTGCATATTTCGTCTGCGCCGAACCTTCCCAATGTGTTTCTGGTGGACATTGCCAACACGGAGATCGACGGGATGCGCGCTCTGCTGAAGTCGCAGCCGGCAGTAACGACACAGCCGGAGCTGCTGCCGCTGGTATCGGCACGGGTGTTGTTGATTGATGGAAAGACTACAGAAGAGGCAAGGGCAGAGGCTGCGGCAAGGGCTACAGAAGCAGGAGATGAGTCTGAACAAGGGAGAAGGCCAGACCGGGGGAGACAGAGGGGCCCTGGGCGACGGATGCAGCGAACGGTGAGCCTGACATGGGTCGAGGAGTTGCCGCCGGGGACAACGGTTGTGGAGGGTGCGTGGTGGAAGGCAGGTGAGCGCAGGCCGGAGGTGGCGATTGCGCAGCAGCAGGCAGA
>CAIZFH010000226.1 GCA_903932155.1 uncultured Granulicella sp.
CGGCCAGAGCTACCAATCGCAGGTTCAGGGGTACTTTTATGCGCTTTGGAAGGCGCGAGCCCTATTCTCCGTCGAGACCCCGTGGGGCATCATGACCAACTGCGCGATCAAGTCCTGTCGGGTTTCGCAGGATGAAAATACTCGATACGCCTCCGCACTGGTAATCACTTTCCAGAAGATCAGAGTGGCTGGAGAGGCCAGCGTGTCGATGGGACAGATTGCAGGCCGAGCCAGCTACCAGCGAGCCGATGTGTCAAACAATGGCACAGCAGCCCAACAGACAGCGACCCCGGCACAGAACGAATCGCTTCTGTATAACTTCACCAATACAGGTCGCCCATGAAACAGATCCTCGGACTCACCGACCAAGCCAAGCAAACGATCAACCTCACGTTGACCGATGGGTCCAAGGTCGCGCTTTATCTTAGCTACAGCCAGACCCAGAAGGGATGGTTCTACGACATTCAATGGCAGACCGTCGCCATCCTCGGCCAGCGCCTGGTGTGCAGCCCGAACGCAATCCGGCAGTACCTCAACACGGTCCCATTCGGTCTCTCGATCGTCACCAAGGACAACACCGAGCCCACCGCGATCACCGACCTGCTCGACAAGACGTCGATCTACCTCCTCGAGGGATTAGACCTGACCGCGGTCGAGACAGCAGCCTATGACCAGCCGGTGGTGACGGTCGCCGCACCGACTACCACGGTCAACGGAATCACCACAATCCTGCCGCCAGCAGTATGGGGGCCAGCTTCCGGCGATTTATCCGGGTCTTATCCCGCCCCGTGGGTAAGCGCAATTCATGAAAGTGGAGGCCCGACACAGCTCTCGATCGGCACCATCAGCGATGGCCAATTCATCAAGCGAGTAGGTGGATCGCTCATTGGCGTGCCGGCAACAGGAGCTGGTGACGTTGCAGGACCAGCCTCGGCAACAGCAAACGCCGTCGCCATTTTCAACGGGACCACAGGCAAACTGATCAAGAATTCTGCAGTCGTCCTGGGCACCTTGGCCGCGATCAATTATCCTGGTGGCACTGGGCAATACCTGAGAGCAGACGGCACTTGGGTCACGCCGCCCGCATCCGGAGGCAACGTGGTCGGCCCAGCCTCGTCAGTCGTTGGAAAGGTCGCCATATGGAACAATACCGGAGGAACGCTGCTTGCAGATTCTGGGATTGCACTTGGATCGTCAGCTTCCCATGCAGCAACCGACTTTGACGCAGCCGGAGCTGCTGCAGGAGTGCAGAGCAATCTCGGCACACACGCAGCGCTTACCACCGCAGCGCATGGTGGGATCGTAGCCGCGATTTCCTCAGTCAATGGACACGTAGCAGTTTTCTCAGGAACCCTCGGCCAGCTTGCCGATGGTGGCGCCCTTGGAACGGCAGCATTCACGGCAACGACCGCCTACGACGCAGCTGGCGCAGCTTCAGCGGCGCAAGCGGCAGCAATCGGGGCTTGTTGCGTCAGGTCCTCGAACCTTTCAGATCTTGCCAACACAACTACAGCGCGGACGAATCTGGGACTCGGAACCGCAGCAACTTTCGCGGCAACGGC
>CAIZFH010000227.1 GCA_903932155.1 uncultured Granulicella sp.
CATTCTTGGCCGCTGGCCCATCATCGACCGTTGACCAAGCACTGGCCGCTCGCTCATCACGGGCCGGCGCATCCCTTTGCGGATCTGCGCGGAGTCCATATCGAGTTCCGCCAGCGTACGGCTGAGGGTATTGCGATGCATTCCCAACTCGATCGCAGCCTTGCACTGGTTGCCCTTGTGGTGCGCCAGAACTTCCAGAATGTAGCGCTTCTTGAACTGCCGTATGGCATCCGCATAGGAGATGCCCGCACTATGCATCTGAGAGATCAGGGTGTCCAATTCGCGCTTCAAAGGTCGTACCTCGCTTGCTGTCCGTACCAGGATGAATCCCTACTGTAATCCACTCCGAGTGATTTGATCCAGTGCGATTTATTTTTCTGGCAATGGAAAGAAGTTTCTGCTCGAAATCAAAGCGCTGTCACAATATCCGCTGTTGAAGATAATCCGGTATGAGGAAGGATACCTCATGCGCAACGGTAAATAAATAGGGCCGAAGCACCGATTGAACGATAATCGGTGACTGCGGCGCGAAGGATGACAAAGCGATCAGCAGAGCGATGCCGATGAGACAGCCGCGAGCGAAGCCGAACCCCGCTCCCAGAATGCGGTCGAACGTGCCCATGCCAACCGTACGCAGCGACCTGCGCAGGGCACGCCCAAAAATATCGAACACAACCACTACAAACACCACGATCAACAGGAAGGCGACCGATCTCGCCATGGCCTGGGATTGCATCCAGCCCATCGCCGAGAA
Organism: uncultured Granulicella sp.; assembly: GCA_903932155.1. Classification (GTDB taxonomy): domain Bacteria; phylum Acidobacteriota; class Terriglobia; order Terriglobales; family Acidobacteriaceae; genus Edaphobacter. Next base: position 755 of record CAIZFH010000227.1, read on the forward strand.
CTGCTCTCCCAGGCCGACGTAGGTCCAACTGGCTGCTTCATACCCGGCGAGCAACCCGGCCAGCCCGGCAATAGCGCACACCAGACCGGTGATAAACGCGCGCAGCATCGAGAAAGCCATGATCGCAGCCAGTGCCCAGTCAAATATGTTCCAGTTCGCCACATTCATCGTCACACCATTGCGATGCCCTATTGCCCGTCCCCGCGCTATGTCCCGCCCAGGTCGTCCAGCCCGGTCAGCTGACGGTACGCATCCAGATATTTCTGCCGGGTAGCAGACACTACGTCATCAGGCAGCGAAGGCGCGGGGGCCTGCTTGTTCCATCCAATCGATTCAAGATAGTCGCGCACATACTGTTTGTCGAAGCTGGGCTGCGCACCGCCCGGAGCGTAGCTTGCCGCCGGCCAGTAGCGCGACGAGTCCGGGGTCAGCACCTCATCTGCCAGAACCATCCCGATGCCGGGCACCCAGCCAAACTCAAACTTGGTGTCGGCCAGAATCAACCCCTTCACCGCCGCATACTCCGACGCCTTGGTGTAGATATCCAGCGTCAGCCGGCGCAACTGGGCCGCGGGCTCCTCGCCCACCATCGTCACAACCTCCGCGTAGGAGATGTTCTCATCGTGCCCACCGGTGTTGTCCTTGGTCGATGGCGTGAAGATCGGCTCCGGCAACTGCTCCGATTCGCGCAGCCCGGCAGGCAGGGGTATCCCGCACACCCCACCCGTCTTCCCGTAGTCCTTCCATCCAGAGCCCGAAAGATATCCGCGCACAACGCACTCCACCGGGTACATCTGGGCGCGGCGCACCACCATGCTGCGGCCCTCAATCTGTTCCTGAAACAACCGATGCGTCTGTATTTGTTCCGCGCACAGCCGCTCGCCAAAGATCTGTTCCGAATATGGTTCCAGCAGCCCAGCGATCTGAGGCCCCTGGATGGCCAGTAGATGGTTCGCCACCGTGTCATTCAGAAACTCGAACCAGAAGGCTGAGATCTGGGTAAGAATCCTACCCTTGTCCGGAATGCCCGAACCAAGCACATGGTCGAAGGCTGAGATGCGGTCGGTCGCTACAAACAGCAGTTGATCGCCCAGGGCGTAGAGGTCGCGGACCTTGCCCCGCGCCACCAGGGGAAGGCCACCAAGATCAGTCGTCAGAAGCGCTTTTGTCATCCTTAAAACCTACCATCCTTAGCGCAGCGAACGGGAGGCCTCTTACCGCAAGTTTTTATCTTTTTGGAAGTGGGTGGCCAGCGCGCCAACCAGAGCGTCCAAAGTGGGTTCGGACGCCTCCAGGTGGGGCGGCAGGCCCAGATCGTTCAGCGCACGCGAGGTGACCGGCCCAATGGAGGCGCGCACCACGGAGTCTGGCAACGCGTGCCCCGAGGCTTCCAACAGTGCCACCAGGTTCCCTGCCGTAGAAGCGCTGGTAAAGGTAACGGCGTCGGGTATGTTTTGCGGCTCCGCAAACAGCGCTGCAACCGCCGCTAGCGAGCCTTCGGGAACACGATTGCTGTACGCCGCGGCAACGGTGACACAAGCACCCGCAGCCTCCAGCGCGGAACGCAGTGTCGCCGGAGCCTGCTCGGCCAGCACCAGCAGAATGCGCGCACCGGGAACTTCGGCAAGCACAGTCTGGACAATGACCTCAGCCAAAGACTCAGCAGTAAATATGGGTGGAATCAGGTCGACGCGCAGGCCGATGGCCTCTACCGCGCGCTCCGTTGCAGGGCCGACCACGGCGATGCGGCGCGGCGTGGGCGCAATCCCCAGGTGCTGTGCGCGCTGCTGGAAGGCTTCCGCCGCGTTCGCGCTGGTGAACGCGACAAGATCAAAGCAGGAGAGGTCTGCCAGCGAGGCATCCAGCTTCACATAGCTGGAAGGCACCGCGATCTCGATGGTAGGAATCAGAATCGGAGTGGCGCCCAGCGCACTCAGTTGCTCGGCCAGTTGCGAGGCCTGATGCGGTGCGCGTGTGATTAGGATGCGTCTGCCGCTGAGTGCAGGGCGGTGCGCAGCGGCATCTGCCTCTTTCCCGCTCACGGCTTCGCCTCCCGGTCGCGCGCAATCACGCGCTCGTAGTAGTTCTCGTATAGCGGGACAATGCGGGTGGAGCAGAAGCGTTCGCTGGCTGTCTTGCGCGCCGCCGCGGCCATCGCTGTCAGACGCTCATCGTCACCCAGCAGAGCAATCGCGGCCGCAGCCATCGCCTCCGTGTCGCCCAGCGGAAACATCAGACCGCTAATCCCATCATCAATCAGCTCCGATACCCCGCCAACCCGTGTGGCAATGCTGGGAACGCCGCACGCCATGGCCTCCAGCGCTGCCAGCCCGAAGGACTCCATCTCCGATGGCATGATCATCAGATCGGCCAGCGGCAGCAGCTCATTCACATTGTCCTGTTTGCCCAGGAAGTGGATGCGGTCCGCAACGCCCAGGCGCATCGCCAGGTGCTCCGCTGCAGAGCGGTCTGGTCCATCGCCGATCAGCATCAGGCGCGCGGGAAGCGCGGCAGCCACCCTGGCAAACACATCGATCACATCCAGAACGCGCTTCACCGGGCGGAAGTTCGAAAGGTGGACCAGCAGTTTTTCCGCCACACGGTCTCCGCTGGCGGGCGTGGCAAATCGCGGGCGCATGGCAGCTACCTTCGCCGAATCGCGGAAGTATACGTCGCAGTTCACGAAGTTGCGGATCACCTCGATCTCGCCCTTGATGTTGAAGGCCTCGCGCGTGCGGTCGCGTAGATAACTGGAGATGGCCGTCACACCATCGGACTGCTCGATCCCAAACTGCGTGATTGGAAGATACGACCGATCCAGGCCGACCAGCGTGATGTCCGTTCCGTGCAGCGTGGTGATAATGGGCAGATAGCGTCGCCGAGCAACCGCCTGCTGCGTCTCCAGCATCTGGCGCGCCAACAGCGCCGAGATGGAGTGTGGAATGGCGTAGTGGACGTGCAGCAGATCCAGCGAGTAAAACTCCGCCACCTCCGCCATCCGAGTGGCCAGCGCCAGGTCGTAGGGAGGGTGCTCAAACAATGGGTAGTGGTACACGTCTACTTCGTGGAAGTGGATGTTCGCCTCGCGTCCGCTCAGGCGGAAGGGCAGCGACGAGGTGATGAAGTGTATCTCGTGACCGCGCGCCGCAAGCTCGATGCCTAGCTCCGTCGCCACCACCCCCGAGCCGCCATAGGTGGGGTAACAGGTAATACCTATCTTGCGGCGCGGCGATCGGCCACTGGGCGTGGGGGCTGCTGGATTCATGGGGTTCTTCATCTCCGTGGCCGGGGGAGCAGAACGTGTCCCCCGCCTCGTGAAATCTTACTCCCGCGCCGAATGCCCCGAGCGGGCCATTCAATTTTCGTGGGGATACAACCACCACCGGCGATCCCCGTGCACTCCCTCCAGTAGTTGTTCTTGTGAGGTCAGCGGATGAGGTTGCCTTATCGCCTCAGCTCTGCGACAGAAACATCCACCTGAGAGGTGAACGCCATCGTCAGCACCGGGCAAGGAGCCTCGGTGATGATCCGGTACGCAATATGCAGCGGCGCGTGCGAGTCCGCCAAGGAAGCCTTGCGCACCCCAAGCACGATCAGCTTGGCCTTCTGCTGCCGGGCATAGTCCATCACCGCACAGGAAACCTCGCTGCCATAGGTCGTCGCGCAGATAGGCTCCTCGAAGACCACTCCGCTCTCGGCGGCAAGCTGTTGCAGCGCCTCCGACATGATCGACGGCACAACTTGGCACTGCGCGCAGGCCTCCAGAGTCCGCGGCATCACATGAAGGCAATGCAGCGGCGATGCGGTCAACTGCGAGAAGCATGCAGCAAAGCGGATTGCATGAATCGTGATGAAATGAAAGTCGGTCGCGAAGATGACCGGCCCAACCGACTGCAGCGCCTTCTCCAGGCCCATCGCCCGTGGTCCAACGGTCAGCACCGGGCAGGGAGCCTGGCGCAGCACCGCCTCCGTCGTCGAATCGAAGACGATGCGTTCCAATCCATGCAGCGCGCTCGTCCCCATAATGGCCAGGTTGATCTTCTTTGCGGAGATGGTGTCCAGAATGGTCGAGATCGTGTTGCCGCTGCCCAGGATCGCTTCACAGTCCACGCCAGCCTGCACAGCCTGGCGGCGTATCGCCTCCAGCGCGCCCAGGCACGCGTCATAGTGGGCTTTCGCCGCCTGTACCCGATCGCCCGATTCCCCTTCCGCTTCTGGCGAACCAGGCTTGACCGGCTGGAAGACATGCAGTATCACCAGACTTGCCCGAAGCGCGATACAGGTATCAATGGCCGTGTGGCAGGCCGCCTGGGACGCAGCCGAAAAATCGGTCGCCACCAGCAGTCTGTCGAAGCTCGGTATTGTATCGTTCGTGGATGGGAGCATCGGAGGCATCTCTTTCATATGCGCGGCAGCTTATAGGGGCAGCTCGCTAGAAACTATGTAGCCTCAAACTACATTGGGTCGTGTTCGGGAGCGTACTCGCAGAAGCTGAACGGTCCTTGCCTCGCTGTCTGCCGTCCAGCGTGAACAAATCGCCGCTATTGTGCGATTGAAACGCTGCATGGCAGACGGGATTAGCGCTGTTGTTGACCATCACCGCCCCTAGAATCCAAATCTTAGGGGGTCTTGTGTCTGAATGCTGTGATACTGGTCACGGCTCTGGGAAGGTCAAACTGCCCGGCGCGCAGGGGAACGCGCAATCCGCCCCATGCCAGCCTTGCACTGGTCCGATGTGTGAGGTAAGGATAAGTAAACAAATAACAAAACGTCGTTGTGTGCCGCGAGATAGAAGAAGTTACACATAGCACTTTATGGGCGGAAAACCCTATACCGAGATCCGCTCCAGCCGCTCTGGGGAGAGAATCTGTATGGAAACACCATGGATCTGGATCAGTTTCTCCCTCTTGAAGCGGCCCAGCATGCGTGTCATCGTCTCGCGAGAGCAGCCTACCAGGTTGGCCAACTCCTCATGGGTCAGCGCCATCGTGAAGCGCATCTCCGGCTTGCCGCATGACTCCGCCCTGCCCCAGTCCAGCAGAACCGCAGCCAGACGGCCGGCCGTGGAACCGGAGAGTGCCAGCCGCCGCGCGTCGAAGAACGCCGCCTTGTACTCTTCGCTGAGCGCCTTGGCAGCGTGTAGGCTCGCTTGGCCATGCTTCTTCAGAAACGCCAGAAACTCGTCCCGGCGTATGCTCTTGACCTCGGTCGGCTGCACCGTCTCGGCGGTTACCTCGTACTTGGACCCGGAGATGACCGCGCCCAGTCCCAGTATGTCGCCCGGCATGGCGATCTTCAGTATCAGCGTCCGCCCCTCCTTTGAGGTGCACGACAACTTAACCTGACCGGTACACACCACAAACACTGCCTGACTCGGAGCATTCTCCAGAAACAGTGTCGAGCCGCGTTGTAGTGTCGCACTGGTGCCAATCAGATCGAAATCTGCAAGTGCCGTATCGTCCAGGCTGCAAAACATGCGCAGCGATCGCAGATCGCAGTTACCGCAATGGCGCGCTGGGCGAATTATGGGCGAGAGAGGCATGCGGAGTCTGGCCTCCCCGCCAAGACACAGACGGGGGATGCGACCGTGGCGGTTAGGATGCGACTGAGCTTGGGCCCCTCGATCACATCGTCTGTGAAGGCGAGATAGAACTGTCCCGTCACGCGATTTTAGCACACCGTCATAACAGGGCACGTTGCCTCGGCCAGCAGGTCAGGCGTCAGGCCATGCTCCACATGGGTCAGCCAGAACGACGCCTGCCGCGCTCCCAGCACAATCAG